>CAJMRA010000099.1 GCA_905215675.1 uncultured bacterium
CGCTGTGAGCTGAGGGAATAACAACGACAAGAGAAAAGAACGATTTAATGTTAACACGCTCTAGCCGCCGATGCGGGCCCGCAGGACGGCAAAGGCTTCTTCCACGGCTTCGGGCTTGCTGCCGCCGGCGCGGGCAAGGTCGGGACGACCGCCGCCGGAGCCGCCGCAGGGCGCGGCCACGTCCTTGATCAGGGCCGGAGCCGTAAAGGAGCCGTGCAGGTCCTTGGAAACATACAAAACGAGATTGATTTTGCCGTCCTCGATGCCCGCGAGGCAGGCCACGCCGGAAGGCATGCGGGAGCGCACGTCGTCCATGAGGTCGGGCAGGGCCTTGCCGGACACGCCCGGCAGGGCCGCCGTGGCCACCTTGATGCCGTTGATTTCCGTTGCCGCGGCCACGATGTCCGCGCCGGAGGTCGGCGAGGCGGAGGCCTTTTCGGAGGCCTTGCGCAGCTTTTTCACATCGGCCTGAAGCGCCTTGACGCGCTCGGCGAGCTGATCGGGCTTGGTCTTGAGCAGGGCGGCCAGTTCGTGGAGGGCGGCGCGTTCCTGATCGGCGAGGGTCAGGGCGTTCCAGCCGGTGACGGCCTCGATGCGGCGCACGCCCGCGGCCACGCCGCTTTCGGAAATGATGCGCAGGCTTCCGGCCTGCCCGGTACGGGAAAGATGCGTGCCGCCGCACAATTCCAGCGAGAACTGTTCCGCGCCTTCGCCCATGTTCACCACGCGCACCACGTCGCCGTATTTTTCGCCGAACAGGGCCATGGCCCCCAGTTTCCGGGCTTCGTCAATGGGCATTTCGCGGCACTGCACGGGCAGATCCGCCATGATGGCCGCGTTGACCTGCCGTTCGACGGCGGCCAGTTCCTCGGGCGTGAGGGCGGCGATATGCGAGAAGTCGAAGCGCAGGCGATGGGGCGTCACCAGCGAACCGGCCTGCTTGACGTGCGTGCCGAGCACATTGCGCAGCGCGGCGTGGAGCAGGTGCGTGCAGCTGTGATTGCGGGCCGTGGCAAGGCGTTCGTCGGCGCTGACGGTAAAGAGGGCTTCCTGATCGAGGCGCAACACGCCCGACGCGAGGGTGACGCAATGCACGATGAGCGCGGGCACGGGCTTGATGGTGTCCGTGACGTCGGCGCGGCCGTCGGGACCGGCGATGACGCCCGTATCCCCGGCCTGACCGCCGGACTCGCCATAGAAGGGCGTCTGGCTGGCGACCACGTATCCCTTGCCCGCGAGTTCCTCCACCTGCGCGCCGCTTTCGTCCAGCAGGGCCACGATACGGCCGCGGGCCTCGGTCTGCCCGTAGCCGACAAAACGGCTTTGCAGGCCGTCTGCCGCCAGGGCGGCGAAGATGCCGCTGCCGCCTTCCTCCTTGCCCAGCAGGCCGGTCTTCTTCTGGCTTTCGCGGGCGCGGGCGCGCTGGGCGGCCATGTGCGCCTCGAAGCCTTCGGCGTCAACGCTGAAGCCCCGCTTTTCGGCCACGTCGCTGACGATGTCCAGCGGGAAGCCGTAGGTGTCGGACAGCTTGAAGCAGAACGCGCCGTCGATACGCCGTTCGCCCTTCTTTTCCAGGGCGGCGAGCTCTTCTTCCAGCATTTCAAGGCCCTTGTCGAGGGTCTGGGAGAAGCGCTGCTCTTCTTCGCGCACGGCGCGGGCGATGAAGTCGGCATGTTCCGTCAGTTCGGGATAGGCTTCGCCCATGACTTCCGTCACCTTGCGGGCCACCTTGTACAGGAATGGTTCATGGACGCCCATGAGCGTGGCGAAGCGCAGGGCGCGCCGGATCAGGCGGCGCAGCACGTAGCCGCGGCTTTCGTTGGACGGCAGGGTCCCGTCGGCAATGAGAAAGGCGGCGGCGCGGGCATGGTCGGCAATGACGCGCAGGGCCGTATCCACGTCGTTGGTGTCGGGCGCGCTGAACGAGTACGTCACGCCCGCCAGCTCGGCGGCGTACTGGATGATGTCCTGAAAGAGATCGCAGTCGAAATTGGAGCGCTTGCCCTGACACACGGCGGCGATGCGTTCCAGCCCCATGCCCGTATCGATGTTGGGACGGGCCAGACGATCGCGCGTGCCGTCGGCATGCTGGTCGAACTGGGTGAACACGAGGTTCCAGATTTCGAGGAAGCGGTCGCAGTCGCATTTGCCGATGCCGCAGTCGGGCCCGCAGGCCATGTCCTCGCCCTGATCGATGTAGATTTCCGAACAGGGGCCGCAGGGGCCGGTGTCGCCCATGGTCCAGAAGTTGTCCTTTTCACCCATGCGCACGATGCGGGAGGGATCGAGGCCCGCCACTTCCTGCCAGATCTGCGCGGCCTCGTCGTCCTCGCGGAAGACCGTCACCCAGAGCTTGTCCTTGGGCAGGCCCAGTTCCTCGGTCACGAACGCCCACGCCCAGGAGATGGCTTCGCGCTTGAAGTAGTCGCCGAAGGAAAAGTTGCCCAGCATTTCAAAAAAAGTGTGGTGCCGGGCCGTGCGCCCCACGTTCTCAAGGTCGTTGTGCTTGCCGGAGACGCGCAGGCATTTCTGGGAGGTCGTCACGCGCGGCACGGCGCGCTGCTCTTCGCCGAGAAAGAACTTCTTGAACTGCACCATACCCGCATTGGTGAACAGCAGGGTGGGATCGTTGGGGGGAATCAGCGGCCCGGAGGGCAGGATGTCGTGTCCGTGGCGAGCAAAGAACTGGAGATATTTCTGACGGATTTCCTTGGCGGTGAGCATGAGAGGCTCCTGCGGGGCGGCGGGGCGGCGGGGCCTCCGCGCCTGTTTGGCGCATGGCCGACAAGCGGCCTGCATGCGGAATCGGGTTATTGACGGCAAGAACGGACGGCGTTGCCGCCGCCCGTTCGCAAAAACACAACAGCCAGGAACGGGACGCCGGGGGCGCGGGCGTTCCGCCGGGCGTCGGCGTCGCGGAAGCGTGCGTTCCGGTCGTTTCCGGTCCGGTTCGCGGCGACCCCGCGCAACGTCGGCGGCGGCTTCCCGGGGCTAGCCCTGATCGTCGACGGGTTCGAGGTCGCCCTTGTCCTCCTCCAGATCCTCGGCCGTGGGCACGAACTCGTTGGGGTGCATGCCCAGAAATTCTATGACCTTCGCCTCGATGCGGCGACGCAGGTCGGCGTCCTCCTCCAGCAGGGCGCGCACCTTTTCGCGGCCCTGTCCCAGCTTCTCGGAGCCGAAGGCGAACCACGAGCCGCTTTGCTCGATAATCTTGGCGTCCAGTCCGAGATCGATGAGTTCCCCGGCGCGGGAAATGCCCTGACCATAGAGAATGTCGAACACGGCGCTGCGGAAGGGCGGCGCGACCTTGTTCTTGACCACGCGCACGCGGGTGCGGGAACCGAAGGACTCTTCCTTGTCCTTGAGCGTCTGAATCCGGCGGATGTCCATACGCACGGAGGAGTAGAACTTGAGCGCGTTGCCGCCCGTGGTGGTTTCCGGGCTGCCGTAGCCGGTGACGCCGATTTTCATGCGGATCTGGTTGATGAAGATGACCGACGTGCGGGATTTGTGAATGGTGCCGGTCAGGCGGCGCATGGCATGCGACATCAGGCGGGCATGGCCGCCCACCTGCGATTCGCCCAGATCGCCTTCCAGTTCCGCCTGGGGAATGAGCGCGGCCACGGAGTCAACCACCACAAGATCCACCGCGCCGGAACGCACCAGCATGTCGGCGATGTCGAGCGCCTGTTCGCCGTAGTCCGGCTGGGAAATGAGCAGCTCGTCGGTATTGACGCCGAGGCGCGCGGCATAGGTCACGTCCAGCGCGTGTTCGGCGTCCACAAAGGCGCAGGTGCCGCCCATTTTCTGGCATTCCGCGATGATGTGCAGGGTGAGCGTGGTCTTGCCCGAAGATTCGGGACCGAAGATTTCCGTGATGCGACCCCGGGGAATGCCGCCCACGCCCAGCGCCAGATCCAGACCGATGGAACCGGTGGGAATGACGGAAATGTTGACGTGGGCATCGTCCGACAGCTTCATGACGGCGCCCTTGCCGTACTTGCGTTCGATGGTGGAAAGGGCGGTGCTCAGCGCTTCGGCGCGGGCATCTTCGGGGGAAAGGGCCGGTTTCTTGGCCATAGGCGGTTCTCCACTGACAGGCGCGGCAACCGCGCGTTCTGTATCTCTGTTGGGGGTCGCAACATACCAGAGGCGTCACGGCAAGGCAACAGCCCCCGGCGTGCCCGCGGGGGCCGGGCGGCGCGTCGGGCCCGGGATTACGTGGGAATTCTTCTTAACAGGAATTCATATCAAAAAAGCGGCATCTTGCCAAGCGCCCGCCCTTTTCGTAGAAGTGCGGGCTATGGAACATTTCGAGACAAACGCCGCCCGCCCGCAGGCCGACGCCGTCGTGCTGTTTTCGGGAGGGCTGGACAGCATACTGGCCGCAAAACTTCTGGAAGAACAGGGGCTGCGCGTGCGCTGCCTGCATTTTCATTCGCCGTTTTTCGGCGATCCCGCCGCCGTGGGCTACTGGCGGCGTACCTACCGGCTGGAGATTGACGCCGTCGATGTGAGCGAGGACTTCTGCGAGCTGCTGCGTCGCCGTCCCGAGCACAATTTCGGCAAGGTGCTCAATCCCTGCATGGACTGCAAGATCCTGCTGCTTCGGCACGCCCGCCGCCATATGGAACGGCTGGGAGCCCGCATCGTCGCCACCGGCGAGGTGCTGGGGCAGCGGCCCATGTCGCAGCGCCGGGACGCCCTCAACGTCATCCGCCGCGATGCCGGCGTGGAGGACGTGCTGCTGCGTCCGCTCAGCGCCCTGCATCTGCCCCCCATACCCGCCGAGGAGGAAGGCTTTGTGGACCGGTCGCGCCTGCTGGGCATCAGCGGCCGGGGCCGCAAGGAGCAGCTGGCGCTGGCCGAACGGTTCCGGCTTGCGCGCATTCCCACGCCGGGGGGCGGCTGCCGCCTCACGGAGAAGGAAAACGCCCGCCGCTACTGGCCTGTGCTGTGTCGTCTGCCCCATCCGACGGCGGCCGATTTTCACCTTGCCAATCTGGGACGCCAGTTCTGGCTGGAGCGGCACGATCGGTATTTCTGGCTGAGCATGGGCCGCAATGTGCGCGACAACGAGGCCCTTGCCGCCGCCCTGGGCCCGGAGGACGCGCGCATAGGCCTCGCCGGTCTGCCCGGGCCCATGGCCGTGGCCCGCTTCGGCGCTTCCTGGCCCGCCGACGTTCTGGCCGATGCCGCCGCCCTCACGGCCTCCTATGCGGGCAAGGCCCTTGCCGCCGCGCAGCGCGGCGAACCGATCCGGGGCCGCGCCCTTGCGCCGGACGGCAGGGAACTCTGGCGCGGCCTCGTGGAACCCCGCCGCGACGGCGTCTGGCAGGAACCCCTGTGGGAACCGGCCCGGGAGGAAATCCGCGGGGAACAGCGCCTGCGTCTTCAGGAGCGGGAGCGCGAGCGTCTCGCCCGCAGGGAGGAGCGGCGCAAAACGACGTCAAACGCCGGGGAGATGTCGCCGATAGACGGCCAGTCTTTACAAACCCCCGCGACTGACGTATTATTTCCTATTCAACGACACTAGTTCTTCCCCCGGACTGCCCCGCACAGGCAGGGAGGAAGACGGAGAGGAACATGGATCAGAAAGACATCGAGTATTTCCGAAAGCTGCTCACGTCCATGCTGGATGAAGCCAAGCAGAAAGGCGATTCCACCATCGAAGAGCTGAACGGCAGCAACGAGCTTTTTGCCGATCCTGCCGATCGTGCCACTGCGGAATCCGATCGTTCCTTCACCCTGCGCATCCGCGACCGTGAACGTCGTCTGATTCGCAAGATTCAGGCTGCATTGCAGCGCATTGACGAAGGCACCTACGGCATTTGCGAGGAATGCGGCGAGGAAATTTCCGTCGCGCGCCTCAAGGCCCGCCCCGTGACCCGTCTGTGCATCAACTGCAAGGCCAAACAGGAAGAGGACGAACACCTGCGCGGCGATTAGAGCTTTTCCGGTGTGAAACGCCGTGCATTTCAAACCATACGGCCTGTCGTTTCGCGGAAAAGGCGCGCTTTTTCCGTTTACTTCGGGCCGGGCGGCGCTGTGCCGCCGCCTCGCGTTTCATCTTTTTTCAGGGATAAAACGCGCTCATCCCACATTTTGCGCGACGCGCAAGGGCGATGTCGCATGCTGCGGCGTCGGCTCCCGCGTCGCCGGCACGGATGATCGCCGCAGCGATGTCTCTCGTTTTTCCCGGCTCCTTTCCCGCGGAAGGAGCGCCGCCTTCCGGCCCGCGCCGCAAGGCGGTTTTTTTATTCCATTTTCGGAGAACGGTTATGGATGCTCATGTCTTCTTGGCCCTGTGCCGGGCCCTGACGCCGCGTCTGACCGGCGCATGGCTCGACAAGATACAGGAACCGGCCCCCGGCGTGACAAGTTTTGCGCTCGCCCTTCCGCATGTTCCCCATGCCGGTACGACGCCTTCCGGCGCGTCGCGCAAGGCCTGGCTTGTCCTGCGGGCCGGGCGCAAGGATCCCTTTCTTTTCCTTGCGCGCGACAAGCCCTCGGCGCCTCCCTCTCCGTCCGCGCCCGTCATGCGGCTGCGCAAATACGCTGCCGGACGTCGCATTCTTTCCCTTGTGCCCGATTTTACCGGGCGTCGTCTCTGGCTGCTGCTGAGCGGCGAAGCCCCGGCCGGGCTCGCCGCGCGTGCCGAAAGCGACGGGCCTGCCGTCCTCTGGCTGCTGCTGGACCTGCGCGAAGGCCCGTCCCTGCGTCTTCTGGGCGAGGACGACCAACCCCGCCCGGAGGTCCTCCGCTGGCCCGAACCCGCCGCGCTGGAGGAAGCCTGCCGCAACTGGCGCGACTGGCCCGTCATCACGCCCGCCCTGCGGCGCGTGCTGCCGCTCATGGAGCCGCCGGATCAGGCGGCGTTGCTGGAAGATCTGCGCCTCGGCGGCGGCGACGTGTTCCTGTATCGTCCCGTGGATGACGCGGGGAAGCCCTGCGCCGCCGATGTGGAGCCCGCCTGCCTGTTCGGGGCCTGGCCCCTGCCGCCCGGACGAAAGCCCGCGTCCTGGCCCGGCTGGCGGGAAACCGCGGGAGAGGACGTGCTTGCCCTTGCGGAACAGGCGGGCAAGCTGCTGGTGCTGGCGCGGGTCGGGCGCGACGCTGCCGGACTGGCCGCCGTTCCCCTTTTGCGGCAGGAACGCAAGACGGCCCGTCTGCTGGACAAGATGCGCGACGAGGAAGCGCGTCTGCGGGACATGTGCGCGCGGCGGCAGGATGCCGAAGCCCTGCGGGCCAACCTCTGGCGCTGGGCCGCCGACGCCCGTTTTCCCTTTGTGGAGGTGGAGGAGTACGCCCCGGACGGCTCCGCCCGGACCCGGCGTATCGACATTGATCCCCGCCGCAGCGTGCGGGAGGAAATGGAAGCCCTTTTTCATGCCGCGCGTCGCGGCAAGCGCGGTCTGGAGCATGTGGCCCGGCGTCGCGCGGAACTGGAAGAGACGCTGGATCGGCTGGAGCGGGAGCGCCGCGCCGTCCTCGCCGGAGGCGCGCCCCGGAGCGATCCGAAAACGTCCGGCGTCGTCCTCGCGGAACAGGCGGATCGTCTGCCGCGCAACGTGCAGCTCTTCATCAGTTCCGACGGCTTCGCCCTGCTGCGCGGCCGGGACGCCCGGGGCAACGGCGCTGCCCGCCGCATGGCCGCGCCGCATGATATCTGGCTGCATGCCGACGGCGGCCCCGGTTCCCACGTCATCATCCGGCGGGCCTACGCCGGGCAGGAAGTGCCGGAACGCACGCTGGACGAGGCCGGAGGGCTGGCCGCCTGCAAGAGCTGGCTGCGCGACGCCGCCCGCGCCCGCATTCTCTATGCCGAAGTCCGGCATATCAAGCCGTTGCGCGGCGCGGCTCCCGGTACCGTGCGCATGGACAAGATATGGCTCTCGCGAGAGGTCCCCGTGCGTCCCGAACTGGAAACCCTGCTTGCTCCCGCTCCCGCCGCAACGGAGCGGGAGAGCCTGGAGCGTGTTCACACTACATAGTTCTTCTGGGGGGAAGGAAACCCCCTTGGCTAGCGCACAAGGGTGTTTCCTTCC
>CAJMRA010000100.1 GCA_905215675.1 uncultured bacterium
TGGCGTTGACGCTGCTTTTGGGAATGAGCCATGCCGCGGGGGCGGCGGACGCCGCCTTTCGTCTGGCAACCCCGAGTTCCCCGGACAAGGACGTCTGGAGCGAAGGATTCAGCATCGTCTTCAGCCTTGACGAAAAACAATGCCGCGCCGCCTACGGCAAGGACTGGCTGGAACGCTGCGCCGCTCCCATGCCGGGCGTGACGGGACGCATCGCGGACGCCGTGCGCCTCTCCCCCGCCGTTCCGGGCGTCTGGCGCTGGGAAGCGCCGCACATCCTGCGCTTCCATCCCGAAACGGCCCTGAAACCGGGCGTCCGCTACGACATTTCGCTAGACGCGCTGCCCCTGCCCGACGCCATGCGCCTGCGCACGACGCGCCTTCAGTATACGACCAGCCCCCAGGCCGTGCGCATCGGCAAGGAAACCTTCTGGATCAATCCCGCCGCCGGGGGCCGACATGCCGTGTCCGTGCCGCTGTATTTCATCTGGCCCGCCGATACCGCGCGGGTGGAAGCCGGTCTGCGCATGGGTTCCGCCTCTCCGGGCAGCGGTCTGCGCTTCGAGCAGCCCCGCGTCATCTGGAACGAGAGCCGCGACGAGGCCCTTGTCACCGCCACGGTCGCCACGCTGCCGGAAAACAACGCGCTGGGGCGCGTCACCCTGCACGGCATGCGCGCCTTTACCGTCGCCGACGACGGCACGCGCACGGTCAGCGAACAAAAGCCCGCGGAAAGCCGCTTTGCCGTCACCGGCAACAGCCGCCTGCTGGATATCCGCTCCGCGGAACTTTCCAACACCTGCGACAAGGACCTGAATCCCGTCCTGCAACTGGAAATCCGTACCACGCTCCGCGTCCGGCCTTCCGACGTGCTGCGCCGTCTCTCCGTGGTGCAGCTTCCCGCGCGGGCCGCGCCGGGCGCCGGAAAGGATACGGACTGGACCGCCATGCCCGCCGTCAGCCCCGAAGATCGGGAGCGGGGGACGCCGCTTGCGCCCGTGCCGCTGGAAGCGGGGGATCACGAAAGCGACCGTCTGCTGTTCCGGCTCCCGGCGGCGGAAAACACCCGCTATCTGCTGATCGATCTGCAAAAGGGACTGACCGCCGGCAACGGTCCGGCGCTGGCCGAGGACCGGCGCTTTCTGCTGCGCGCGCCCGGCCTGTCGCCCACGGTGGAGCTTCTGCAACCGGGTAACGTCCTGTCCCTGAGCGGCGACAGGAAGCTGGATCTGTATACCGTGGGCATCCGCCGTCTGGAATGGCGGACCTGCCGCGTCCGCGATCCCTTTCTCGCGCTGCTGGCGCAGCATACCTCCAGCGCGTCACAGTTCGAGACCTGGGGAATAACCTGCGAACAGCTGGGAACCATCGCGGAAGGCGACATTTCCCTGCCGGAACCCAGTAAGCCGGGAAACGCCGTCTTTCATGCGCTGGAACTCGCCCGGCTGCTGAACAGGGAGGACGGCCCCCTTTCCGGCGTCTTTTTCCTGCAAGTCCGGGGATTCGACGCCGAAGGAAAACAGCGCGCCGTCCTGAATCGGCTGGTGCTGGCGACCAGTCTCGGCCTGACCGTCAAGACGGCCTCCGACGGAACCGCCGCCGTCTTTGTCCAGCATCTCGGCACGGGCCTGCCGCTCGAGGGCGTGCAGGTGCAGCTGCTGGGGAGCAACGGCGTCCCGGTCGCCGAGGGCGTTACCGACGGACAGGGCCGCGCGCATCTGCCGCCGGTCGCGGGACTGCCGCGGGACAACATGCCGGCCGCCGTCGTGGCCCGCTCCGCCGACGGGCAGGATACGGCCTGGCTCTCCCTCCGGGACGCCGCGCGCGCCGTCGATTACAGCGACTTTCCCGTGGCGGGGCGGCATGTGACGCCCGACGGTATCATCGCTTCCGTCTTCAGTCAGCGGGATATCTACCGGCCCGGAGAGCGGCTGCATTTCGGCTGCATCCTGCGCAAGGCCGACGGCACGCCCCTGCCCGAAGGCGTGCCCCTGGACGTGGAACTGATCGATCCCCGCCCCGCGACCGTTCTGCGGCGCAGTCTGACCGCCGGCGCGGACGGCCTTTTCGTTCTCTCATGGGACAGCCCGGCCGACGCCGCGACCGGACCCTACCGGCTTTCCGTGCGCCTTGCGGGAGATCACCCCGACTTTCTGGGCGACGTCGCCGTCCGTGTGGAAGAATTTCAGCCCGATACGCTGAGCATCAAGGCGAACTTCGCGCCCTCCGTGCCGCGCGGCTGGTTCCTGATCGGAACCGGCGACGCGCCTTCGGTCAACGTCCGGCTGGACAACCTCTACGGGCAGCCCGCCGCCGGGCATCGCGTCAGCGCCACGTTCCAGACCGCGACGGGAACCCTCCGCTTTCCCGAATACGCCGACTATACCTTTTATGACGCTTCGCCCTTCAACGGCGAAAGCGCCGCCCTGCGCATGAGCGACGCCACGACGGACGCATCAGGCGCGGCAAACCTGTCCCTGCCCCTGGGCCGTCTCCTGCCCGGAACATTCCGGGGCGAAGTGCGCATCGAAGGTTTCGAGCCCTCCGGCGGCCGCGCCGTGACCCGCAGCCTGAACGCGCTGTTCTCGCCGCAGGCGCTAGCCCTGGGCTGGAAGCCCGAAGGCGGCGCAAACAATCTTGACTACATTCCGCAGCATGCGGCCGGAAGCCTGCGCCTGCTGGCCGTAAACAACGATCTCCGCCCCGTCGCCGTCGAAAAGGCGCGGCTCGCGCTTTCCGAACGGCGCTACGTCTCCAGTCTGGTATCCGACGCGCAGGGCCGCTACCGCTATGACGCGACCTCCGTCGAAACGGAATTGCAGCGCAGCGAAGCGACCATCGGTCCCGACGGCCTTCTCTGGCCCATTCCCACGGAAACGCCCGGCGACTACCTGCTGACGGTGCGCGACGCTTCGGGAACCCTGCTGGCAAACATCCCCTTCAGCATCGCCGGGGAGCGGCTTGCCGCGCCCGAGGAACTCGATCCGGCCTCGCTGGCGCGCGGGAACCTGCGCCTTGTGCTGGACAAGAAGACCTACGCGCCGGGCGACGTCATCAGGATGCGCCTTTCCGCGCCCTTTGACGGCTCCGGCCTGATCACCATCGAACGGGATCGCGTGCTGGCGCATGCCTGGTTCACGACGCGGGCGGGAGAAAGCGTGCAGGAAATAGCCCTGCCGAAAGATTTCGAGGGCGCGGGCTACGTCAACGTCTCCCTTGTGCGCAGCCTGCAATCGGACGCCGTCTACATGCAGCCTCACGCCTATGCCGTGGCGCCCTTCACGGCCGGCGTGGAGCAGCGGGACATGGGCCTGCGGCTGGAAGCGCCCGCCGCCGTCCGCCCGGGACAGGAACTGCGCCTGCGGCTCAGCGCCCGCACGCCGGGACGCGCCGTCGTCTTTGCCGTGGACGAGGGAATCCTCCAGCTGACGGACTTCCGCACGCCCGATCCGCTGTCCGATATTCTGCTGGGCCGCGCTCTCGACGTACGGACAAGCCGGATGTTCGATCTGCTCATGCCCGATCATGCCCGCCTGCGGGGCCGCATTCCCGGTTTCGGCGGCGGCGTGGGCTTCAGCGCGCGCTTTCTCAATCCCTTCCAGCGCCGGGGCGAACCGCCCTTCGCCGTCTGGCTGGACCCCGTGGACGTCGGCCCCGAAGCCAGGGAACTTGTCGTATCCGTTCCCGAATCCTTTACCGGCAAGGTGCGCCTGATGGCCGTCGGCTGCGCCGCGCCCTCGTCGCCCGGAGTCACGGCGGGGCGTGCCGAAGCCTTTGCCGAAGTGAACGGGACCGTCATCATCAAGCCCCTGCTGCCGTCCACCGTCGCTCCCGGCGACACGTTCGAGGGCGCGCTGGTCGTCGCCAATACCGTCGCGGGCAGCGGCCCGGAAGCGCAGGTGCGTCTTGCCCTGAGCTGCGGTCCCGGTCTGGAGCTGCGCGACGCGCCCGCCGAACAGACCATAACCATACCGGAAAACGGCGAAAAGGTCGTTCCCCTGCCCCTGCGGGCGCTTGACGAACCGGGCGCGACCTCCGTCGCCGTGGAAGCCGCGCTGGGAAAGGAAAACCCCGTGCGGCGCAGCATCGGGCTTTCGATCCGCCCGGCCGCGCCGAGAACGCTCACGCTTTCGGAAAGCGCGGTGGACAAGCGGCGCGACATCAGCGCCCCCTCGGCCCTGTACCCGTATGAGGCCGTTACCCGGGCGACGCTCTCGACCGGCCCGCTGACCGCCCTGCGCGCCGTTCTTGCCCGGCTGGACGCCTGTCCCTACGACGGCGTCGAACAGCGCATCAGCCGGGCTTTCCCCCACGTGGCCCTGAGCGCCGTGCCGGAATTGCGCGCCTCCATCCTCGCGCGCTCCGATCCGGCTCCCGGGGAACGGGACAAGGAAGCCGAGGCCCGGCGCGTCCCGGACGCCGTTCAGGCCATACGACGCTGCTTCATCGACAATGAGGGCGTCGGATTCTGGCCCGGCGACAAGGCCGACGACTTCCTCACCGCCTATGCCGCCGACTTTCTGCTGACCCTGCGGGAAACCGGCGGCATCGCCCCGGAACCCCTGACCCGCAATCTGCTGGACGCCCTGCAACGGATAGCCGTCCGTCCGCCCGCGTCGGCCCATGACGCGCGCGTCAAGCTGTATGCCGTCTGGGTGCTCCTGCGGGACGGTCGCGTCATGACGCAGGAAGTCCGGGAGCTGGAGCGCTGGTGCCGCGCCAATCTGGCCGACTGGGAACGCGACGCCGTCGCGACCCTGCTGGCCGACAGCCTCGCCATGCTCCGGCTGGATCGGCAGGCCCGGGACCTGCTGCCGCCGCGCATCGCCGCGCCCGCGGGGGACGTCGTTTTCAGTCCGGCTGTCCTGCACGGCCTGCATGCCCTGACCCTGCCGCGCCATTTCCCCGAACGCCGCGTGGATATTCCCGTGGACAGCCTTGTCCGCTACGCCGCCACCGACGCCAACACCCTTGAGCTGGCCTTTCTGGCGCGCGGCCTGCTGGCCCTCGGCGCAACGCCGCCGCCCCTGCCGCCCGACACGGCCCTGACCTGCGCGGAAGTCGCTCCCGGCTTTCCTCCCGTCACGGCCCGGGCCGCGGCGGAAGGGTCCGTCCTGACGCTCGACGCCCCCGGCTGCATCCGTTTTGAAACCAGCGCCCCCGCCGGGGAAGGCTGGCGGCTGCAACTGCTGACCGACGGCTATCCGCGCAGCCCCCGGCCCGAAACGGCGCAGGGTCTGGAAGTCCGTCGCCGTTTTCTCGACGAACGGGGCGAAGCCGTACTCTCCGCCCCCGTCGGCGCGCTGCTCACCGTGGAAATCAGTCTCCGCAGCGACAACAGGACGCGGAACAACGTCGTCGTCACCGATCTGCTGCCCGGCGGTCTGGAGCCCCTGCTCGAAAAGGACGACGCGCAGCCGCAGGGCGACAGCCTGCTCCACCGGCAGCGCCGGGAGGATCGCTGTCTCTTCTTCGTCAACGCCACGCCGACGACGGCTCTCTACCGCTACCGCGTCCGGGCGACCACCCGCGGCGTCTTCGCCCTGCCGCCCGTCACGGCGGAAGCCATGTACGACGCCGCCGTCCGCGCCGCCGCCGACGGCGGACGGTTCGTTGTGGAATGAACAGCGCCCAGCACCCGCGCGGGGAGGACATGCGCGGAAATCCTCCCCGCGACAGGCCGCCGAAACGATATGCCGTGACGCGCCCCTCCCTGCTTGTAGCGGCGGCGGCCGCCTGTGCGGCCTGTCTGCTGTACGGTCTGCTGTGCCTCCGGCTGTGGCTGTTCCTGGCGCCCTGCCCGTCGCCGCTGGAAGGCGTTTCCTTTTCCCGGCTGGTGCAGGATCGTCAGGGGGTCATGCTGCGTCTTTCGCTGGCGGAGGATCAGAAGTATCGCCTGCGCCTGCGTCTTGACGACATTCCTCCCGACGCCGTAGCCACAGTGCTGCGCTATGAGGACCGGTATTTTTACTCTCATCCCGGCGTCAATCCCGCGGCGCTGTGCCGGGCGGCCCTGACCATGCTCCTCGGCGGGCGGCGCATGGGCGGTTCCACCATCACCATGCAGACGGCGCGGCTCATCTGGCGTCTGGAAACAGGCTCGCCGGGCGACAAGATTCGCCAGATGCTGTTGGCCCTGCTGCTGGAACAGCGCTGGAGCAAGGACGAGATACTGGAAACCTATTTCAACCTTGCGCCCTACGGCGGCAACGTGGAAGGACTGGAAGCGGCGGCGCGCGTCTATTTCCACAAGACGGCAAGCCGCCTGACGCCGGAAGAGGTGCTGGCGCTGACGCCTGTGCCGCAGCATCCCGCGCGACGGCGACCGGCGGCGGACAATCCCGATTTCACGGCCGCCATGCGCCGCCTGCGCCGACTCTGGTTTCATGACGGCGAACTTGCGCCCCTGCGGGTATACGGACCGGCCGATCTGCCCTTTGAAGCGCCGCACGTCTGCGCGGAACTGCTGTCCCGGCCCGGACCGGCCGTGCTGACCGCCACGCTCGACGCGGCGACGCAGCGCAGGGTGGAGCGGGCCCTGCGGCGCTTTGCGGAACAGAACGCCCCCTACGGCCTGAACAATGCCGCCGCCCTGCTGCTGCACTGGCCCAGCATGGAAATACGGGCGCTGGCGGGCTCGGCCGATTTTGCCGACGCGACCATTGACGGGCAGGTGGACGGCACGCGGGCGCGCCGTTCCCCCGGCTCCACGCTCAAGCCCTTCATTTACGCGCTGGCGCTGGATCAGGGCCTCATCCATCCCCGGACGCTGCTGCTGGATACGCCCCGCAGCTTTTCCGGCTATGATCCGGAGAATTTCGACGGCGGTTTTCGCGGCCCCATCGCGGCGGCCGACGCCCTGCGCGCCAGCCGCAACGTCCCGGCGCTGACGCTGGCCGCGCGTCTCGCCCCGCCGGGCCTTTACGGCTTTCTGCGCTCGGCGGGCGTCCGCTTTGCCGAAAACGAGGAACACTACGGCCTGAGTCTGGTGCTCGGCGGCGCGGAAACCACCATGCGCGAGCTGACGCGGCTTTACGCCATGCTGGCCAACAGGGGCGTCCTCCGCCCGCTGCGGCTTGTGCGCGGCGCGCCCGCCGGACAGGACGCGCGTCCGCTGCTCTCGCCCGAAGCGGCGCTTGTCACCCTGTCCATGCTGGAGAATCCCGCCGTTCACGTGCGCTCCCGACAGGGACGCCGTCTGCCGCTGCGCCTCAAGACAGGCACTTCCAACGGCTTCCGCGACGCCTGGTCCGTGGGGGTGTTCGGTCCCTATGTTCTGGCCGTGTGGGTGGGCAATTTCAACAACGACGCCAACCCGCTTCTGGTGGGGGGACGCGTGGCCGCGCCCCTGCTGCAACGTATCGCCGCCGACATCGCCGCGTCGGAAAATCTGGATGATCCGCTGCAACTGCCCCTGCCGGGGCTGAATGTCGCCCGCCTGCCGGTCTGCGCCGATACGGGCGATATCGACACCTCCCTTTGCCGGGACACGACGGAAACCTGGTTCATTCCCGGCGTCTCCCCCATTCGGCCCACCGGTATCCGCCGCCTCATTCTGGTGGATACGCGCACCGGCCTGCGCGCCTGCTCCCCCGACGCTCCGCATGTGGAAAAACGCGTTCAGGAGTTCTGGCCCAGCGAGCTTGCGTCCATGTTCGCCGCCGCGGGCATGGCCCGTCCCACCCCGCCGCCGCTCGACCCGCGCTGCCGCCCCGAAGGCGCGCTCCCCGGCGCGGCGCCGGTCATCCTGCAACCCAAGGCGGGCCTCGTCCATCACCTGCGCCCGCAAGCCCCCCGCCGGACGCTGATCCTGCTGGCGCACGCCGACGCGGGCGTCCGCACGCTCCACTGGTTTGCCGACGGCCGCCTGATCGGCACGAGCGCCCCCGGCGAGCCGCTCGCCTGGGAAACCGGCCCCGGCGCCCGTCTGCTGCGCGTGGTCGACGACGCGGGGCGTGCCGCCACCCGCCGGGTTGTCATCCGCATGCTGCCGCAGGACCGCTAGAGCCTGTTGACATTGTTGGGGGGAAGGAAACC
>CAJMRA010000101.1 GCA_905215675.1 uncultured bacterium
CCTTCCCCCCAAAAGACATGGATAGAGTTAACAGGCCCTAGTCGGCGTCGAGCAGTTCCTCGACCACGGCGGCGATATGGTGCGCGCGAATGCCTGCGGCTTCGCGCAGGCGGGTCTGGCTGCCGTGTTCCACAAAGGCGTCGCCGATGCCCATGCGCCGGATGCGCCGGCCGTCAAGCAGATTGTTGTCGCTGAGGAATTCCAGTACGGCGGAGCCGAAACCACCGGCAAGACAGCCTTCCTCCACGATGACGATGCGCCGGAAGCGGCGGGCAATGTCGGCAAGCTGGGCTTCGGGCAGGGGCTTGAGCCAGACGGGATCGAAAACCAGCGGAGAAACGCCGCGTTGTTCGGCGACTTTGGCGGCGGCGCGCAGGGCGGGATGGACCCGGCTGCCCGCGGCGATGACGGCGACCCCGGAGCCTTCCCGAAGCACTTCGCCCTGTCCCACGGGCAGGATGCGGGGCGTACCGGGCATGGGCACGCCGTAGCCCGCGCCGCGCGGATAGCGGATGGCGCAGGGGCCGGGAAGGGAAAAGGCCGTGGCCAGACAGTGGCGCAACTGGTCCTCGTCGCGCGGGGCCAGCAGCGAGATATTGGGGATATGGCGCAGATAGGCAATATCGAATACGCCGTGATGCGTCGCCCCGTCCTCGCCCACCAGTCCGGCGCGATCGATGCAGAAGGTCACGGGCAGATTTTGCAGGCAGACGTCATGAACGATCTGATCATACGCCCGTTGCAGGAAGGTGGAATAGATGGCCACGGCCGGACGATAGCCCTGACAGGCCAGACCGGCGGCAAAGGTGACGGCATGCTGTTCGCAGATGCCCACATCCACGAAGCGATCGGGAAAACGTTCCTGAAAGGCGCTGGTGCCGGTACCTTCGGGCATGGCCGCGGTAATGGCGATGATGCGCCTGTCCTGTTCGGCCAGATCCACCAGCGTCTTGCCGAAAATGGACGTGAAGGACGGCACGGCGCCCTTGCCGGGAATGATGGGCATGCCCGTTTCCGGGTGAAAATGCCCCACGCCGTGAAAATGGACGGGGTCCTGCTCGGCGGGAGCATAGCCCTTGCCCTTGTGGGTGCGGACATGCAGGAGAACCGGCCCGTCTTCCACGGCGGCGGCCATTTGCAGATGACGGTGCAGGGCCGGAATATCATGGCCGTTGACAGGTCCAATATAGGTGAAGCGGAACGCCTCGAAAAGCATGCCGGGAGTGAAGAAGGACTTGAAACTCCACTCGCCGCGTATGGCATATTCGGCCAGCTTGTTGCCGATGCGGGGGATGGCGCGCAGCAGGGAAAGCACGTCCTTGCGGGCCTGTCGCACCCAGCGGCGGGAAAGCGTCCGGCTCAGGAAACGGGACAGCGCGCCCACATTGGGCGAGATGGATATTTCGTTGTCGTTGAGGACAACGATAAGCCGACGGCCCATGTGCCCAGCGAGATTCAGTCCTTCAAAGGCCTCGCCGCCGGTCAGGGAGCCGTCGCCGATAACGGCGATGACGTGATGGTGAAGCCCGGAGAGATCGCGGGCCAGCGCCATGCCGAGCGCGGCGGAAATGGACGTTGACGAATGGCCGACGCCGAAATGATCATAGGGGCTTTCCGTCCGGCGGGGGAAGCCGGAAATGCCGCCCCACTGCCGCAGGGTGGGAAAGACGTCGCGACGCCCGGTAAGCAGCTTGTAGGCATAGGCCTGATGCCCCACGTCCCAGATGAGCTTGTCATGCTCGAAGTCGAAACAGGCCAGCAGGGCCAGCGTCAGATCCGTCACCCCCAGCGAGGGGGCGAGGTGGCCGCCGGTATGCGACACCACGTCCACGATGCGGCGGCGCACTTCCTCGGCCAGCTGCGCGAGCTGGGCGTCGGAAAGCGTCGCAATCTGCGCGGGCGACGTCAGGCTTTGCAGGAGCGGACACGGGCGCAGGGCCGCTTCCGCCTCGCGGGAAGTGGGCTGCGACATCTAGGCGGCCCTCGTCACGGTATAGAGCGCCAGCGCCCGCAGGAATTCGGCTTCCGGGCCGTGGAAGGAAGCCAGCGCTTCCTGCGCAAGGCGGGCCTGTTCCTGCGCAAGGCGGCGGCTTTCGTCAAGCCCCACAAGAGAAGGATAGGTATTCTTGCCGTGCTCGGCATCGCTGCCGGCGGGCTTGCCGAGGGTCGCGGTATCGGAGACGACATCAAGGATGTCGTCGGCAATCTGGAAGGCCACGCCGAGGGCCGCGCCGTAACGGCTGATATGACGGAGATCGGCGCTTTCCGCGCCCGCCAGCAGCGCGCCGCAGACGCAGGAGGCGCGCAGCAGCGCGCCGGTCTTCATGGCGTGCATGCGGCGCAGTTCGTCCAGCGAAACGGGCGGCATGCCGGTATAGAGCATGTCCCATTCCTGGCCGCCGACCATACCGGCCGAACCGGCGGCGCGCGCCATTTCCTCCACGGCGGCCAGGACGCGCGACGCGGGCAGATCCACGGTGGTCATGCGCCCGAAGGCGTCCGTCAGCAGCCCGTCTCCGGCAAGAATGGCGGTGGCTTCGTCAAAGGCCTTGTGATTGGAGGGTTTGCCCCGGCGCAGATCGTCGTCGTCCATGGCGGGCAAATCGTCATGAATGAGCGAATAGGTATGAATCATTTCAATGGCGGCGGCAAAGGGCAGGACGACGGCCTCCGCCAGTCCGAACAATGCGGCGCAGCTCAGGCAAAGCACGGGACGCAGACGCTTGCCCCCGGCTTGCAGGCTGTACAGCATGGAGTCCCGCAGGCGCGGCGGCACGTCGCATTCCACGCAGGACGGGAGGAAATCTTCCACCATACGGGCCCGCCGCAACAGCAGGTCCTTCATTTCTTCGCCGCTCATCATGAGTTGTCATCCTCTTCACGTGCCGTATCGCCCGACAGGCGCACGGCCTCCGCGTCAAAATCCTGTTCTTCGCCGTTCTGCCACAGGCGCACCTCGTGGCGCGCCTCTTCCAGACGCTTGCGGCACAGACGCGCGCATTCCACGCCCTCGCGGTACAGCGCCATACCCTGTTCCAGCGGCAGATCGCCGCGTTCCAGAGTATTGACGATTTCCTGAAGGCGTTCAAGACGCGTTTCAAAGGCGTTCTTCTTGCTGTCTCGTGCGCTCATGCGGGGCGCCTCCCTCTCCGCGCCGTTGCGGGGTCTTCATCCGAAGCCGGACTTTAGCGTTTTTCCACCTTCTCCAGCAAGGGTAAAATATCCACGGACTGCCCCTGCGCAAACAGCGTCAGATGCAGATGCGGCCCCGTCACGCGGCCGGTGGCCCCCACCAGACCGATGACCTGCCCGCGCTGCACGCTGTCGCCGGGGCGCACCAGAATCTTCGACATATGCAGATAGGCCGTGGCGACGCCCAGCCCGTGATCGAGATAGACCGCATTGCCGGAGAAGTACAGATTGTCGGCCAGCGTCACCACGCCGTCGGCGCAGGCCCGGATGGGCGTCCCCGCGGGCGAGCGCAGATCAAGGCCCTTGTGAAAGCCGCGCGGCTGTCCGTTGAACACCCGGCGCAGACCGTACAGGCTGGAGACGCCGCCTTCCACGGGGCGCACAAAGGGAGCCGTCCAGCGCCGACGGGAAGAATACACGGCCAGGGCGCGCGCCGTCTTGCGGCGATCCTCCCTGATGCGGGCCATGACTTCGGGCGGCGGCGAAACATATTTCTTGTCGACCGACAGTTTCTGCACGGGACGCTTTCTGTCGAAAACGGCAATCTCCGCCGCGCAGGATTCCCCGCCGTCGCGCACGATCAAGGTCCGCCTGCCCTGTTTTTCTTCCAGCGGCATACCCAGCAGCATGACGGCCTGCCAGCGTCCGCCGTCCTGATACGCGTCGGCGGCATAGTCCTTCCCGCCCCAGGAAAACGTGAAGCGCTGCGTCGGCCGGTCCGAGGATGCCAGCACAAGAAAGGCGTCGCCGCGCGCAACGCGATCGGGCGCTTCCAGCAGGGGGGTTGCCCCCGCGGAAGCCGAAGCCCCGAAGACGCAGAGAAACAGCAGCGCCGGAAGCAGCGCCCTAACGGGATTTTTCATGTGATTGCTCCTTGTGCAGACCGGTCACCACGGCATCGACGCGGCCGTCGCGCAACTGCACGGCGACGGCGTCGCCCACGTTCAGGGCGGCGACGGAACCGAGCGCCCTGCCGCGGCCGTCGCGCAGCAGCGCATAGCCCCGACGCAGGGGCGCTTCGGGGTCCTTGCCCGCAAGCGCCGCATCCAGACATTCCAGCCGAAGGCGGCGGCTGTCAAGCAGGGAGGCGACGGCGACGCGCAGGCGCGTTTCCAGAAGACGGAGGGCGGCTTCCCGGGAATCCGGCTCCCGTTCAAAGGCCCGGTGCAGGCGGGGTTCCAGCCGCTCCAGCCGGAGGGCGGCCGCATCAAGATTGTGCCGCATGGCGGCATGCAGACGCCCCGCCGCCATGTCCGCCTGTCGGGCCAGCCGTTCCAGTCGCCTGCCGGGCGCGCACCAGTCAAGGCGGCGCGTCAGATCGTCCAGCACGCGGGCGCGCCGTTCCACGGCAAGAAGGGCGGCGTGTCGCAGCGCCGTTTCCAGATCGTCCGTCCGTTGCGCCAGTTCCGCGCGCGACGGCCAGAGGAGCTGCGCCGCATGGGAAGGCGTGGCGGCGCGCACATCGGCGGTCATGTCGGCAAGGGTCACGTCCACTTCGTGACCGACGCCCGCCAGAACTGGGACCGGCGACTGAAAAACGGCCGTCGCCACGTCTTCCTCGTTGAAGGTCCAGAGGTCTTCCAGGGAGCCGCCGCCGCGAATCAGAACGATGACTTCCGCCCATCCCCGCCCCGCCTCATGCAGCGCGCGGACAATATCTTCGGCGCTGCCCTCGCCCTGTACCCGGACGGGAAACAGGCGGATGCGCGCCCCGCTGCCCCGCTGCCGGGCCAGCTCCAGAAAATCGTGTATGGCCGCCCCCGACGGCGACGTGATCAGGGCGACGCGCTGCGGATCGAACGGCAGGGGGCGCTTGCGCTCCAAGGCAAAATAGCCCCTTGCGGCCAGAAGGCGCTTGCGCTCCTCAAAGGCCTGCGCCAGCCCGCCCGCGCCTGCGGGCTGCACCAGCTCCACAAGCAGCTGATACGCCCCGCGCGGGGCATAGACGCCGATATGCCCGGCGCACAGCACCTCAAGGCCGTTGCGCAGCAGTTCCGCTGGAGCGGGGGGCGGCGTCTCGTAGACTTCGCCGGTGAGGGGATCGAAGCGCCGTCCCTGAAGATTGCGGCTGCGGAAGCAGACGCACTGCAACTGCGCTTCGGCATCCTTGAGACTGAAATAGACGTGCCCGGAGGCAGGGCGGGAAAGGTTGGTGACTTCGCCGCGCACCCAGACAAAGGGAAAGCGCGCCTCCAGCGTGCGCCGCAGACGTTCCGTCAGAGCCCGGACGCTCAGGATGATGCCGTCTTCCGGCAGAGAATGTGTCGGCATGGTTTGCAAAGGGCTTGGACTCCTGCTGCGCGAAGCGGCACGCCGGGTCAGGCGTCGTCCGAATCTTCCGCCTCTTCCACGCGATGACGCCCGCGGCTTTTGGCACGATACAGCGCCTTGTCCGCCTGATCCAGCGTTTCGTGCAGGGAGGTCAGCCCCGGCGAATGGAAGGCAAGGCCGACGCTCACGGTCAGCCGCCCCCACGGCGAGGCCGGATGCGGAATACCGGCGTTTTCCAGCATCGCTATCAGGGCGCGGGCCACGGCGCGCACCTTGTCCGGCCGGGCTTCGTCGCCCTGAAAGATCATGACGAATTCCTCGCCCCCGTAACGAAACGGCGTACAGTTCGGACCGGCATGGCGCATGGCAATTTCGCCGACGCGCCGCAACGCCTCGTCGCCCGCGAGATGCCCCAGCGTGTCATTGTACTGTTTGAAAAGATCAATATCAAACATGAGAATGGCCACGCTTTCCTCGGGTACCCCGCCTTTCAGCAGCATGTCCAGCGCCCTGCGATTGGAAAGCCCCGTCAGGGAATCCCGAAAGCTCATGCTCTTGAGCTGCTCCTGTTCCTTTTCCAGCCGGGACGAACGGGCATCCTTGGCCAGCATGACGCGCCGCAGCAGGGGAAGCGCCTGAATCATGCTGTCCAGTTCCCTGATCCGGGAGGCGGGATAGCGGGTCACGCTCCTGCCGTCCAGTATATCGGCAAGAACGCCCGACGCCTGCATGATGGGCCGGAAGATATGCCGGTGCAGCAGCCAGCTCAGCATGACGAGGCCGCAGGTCAGACCGATGCAGAGATGGAACACGACCTGCCGTATTCTTTCCGCATGCTGCGAAATGGACGCCAGTTCGCCGTAAATCAGCTTCACTGCCGAATCGGAGGCCGCCACGCGAAGGGACGTCAGGCGCTCAAGAATTGTTTCATTGAGTTGCCGGGAACGCATATCCTCTGTGTGCAGCTCGCTCATGGTATCCAGCAGGCGTTGCTCCGGCCCCAGCAGGCGCTCCCTGCCCGCCGCCGCGGGCACGGAATCGGTCATCTGCCGGAGGCGGTCGCGCAGGGCGGGAGCGGAATTTTCCGTCAGATTGACGCACTCCCGCCACAGGGCGGCGACGGCCGCGGCGTCCGCGCTTCCTCCGGCCCCGGCGTATCCGGCCAGAAAGACGTGCATGTCGTCCAGAAGCCGGGCGTACAGCCGCAGCGCGCGGCGACGGGAGTCGCTCAGCTCCCGGATGGGTTTGTTCAAGTCCTGCAGGGTTGCGCCGTCAACGCGCCGATCAAAGGAAACTTCCGCCAGCAGGGCCCGGATGCCGGTAAGGGCCCCGCGCAGGAACTCCTCGTTGGGGGCCTGCCGAAGCAGGGCTACGGAATGACGCAGATACTCCAGATTGAGCAGGGTCCGCTGCCCGTCCTGTATGGCGGGAAGATGGGCTTCGCGGGATTCCCCCACCATGCGCTCGATGCTCTGTACATTGGCGTACAGCAGCGCATACAGAAAGAGGATGAACAGCCCTTCCAGCACAATGGAACACCAGCTGACGGTTTGCGCCGAGATATGTTTCATGCGCCGTCCCAGCCTAATAGATGTCAAAGGAAAAATATTTGCGGGACAGCTTGCTGAAGGAGCCGTCAAGACGGATTTTCCTGATGGCCGCATTGACGGCGGGAAGCAGCTCCGCGCGTCCGTTCGTTATGGCGATGCGGGAGCCGGAAGATTCGGGAACGGGCAGCAGCGGATCGGACAGCAGGGTAAATCTTTTCCCCTCCTCCGAATCAAGGAAGGCATAACCGGCAAAACCGTCCACAAGAACGGCGTCCAGACGCCCCTGCCGCAAGGCGTCCAGCAGCTCGTCCGTCGTCCCGAAGTCGGCGACGAGCCGCGCCTTGCCTCTCCAGTGGGAAAGCAGATACTGCGCCTGCAGCGTCTTGATTTTTACGCCGATACGCTTGCCGCGCAATTTTTCGATATTGTCCTGAAATTCGATGCGGCCGATATAAATGGAATGGGAGCGGTAGTAGACGTCGCTGAACAGCAGGAAGCGCCGCCGCTCCTCCGTGGCGGCCATGCCCGCCACCGCCATGTCGAGCTTGCCCGCGCGCGTGTCGCGCAACAGCTCCTCGAACGGCATGGGCACATAGACGCAGGGTCTGCCCAGACATGCGCACACGGCCTGCGCGAACTCGACGTCAAAGCCCGTTCGCACCCCCTGCGGGTTCACAAAGGAAAAGGGCGCGTAATTCTCCTCGATGCCGACGCGCAGGGCCGCCTCCCGCTCCCCGCCGAAGCCGCAGCACAGCAGCATGACGAAAAGAGCGAAAAGACGCGCCCGGTTGCGGAGACGCAGCATGCATACCCCCTTTGTGCCCGGAAACGACGAACGCGCGCGGGATGGAGAGGACCCGGGGCGTGCGCGGACGCCTTGCGTCCCGCGTCTTCCGCTCCGTGGCGGCCCCCCTTTCGCCCTCTCCGAAAGCGTCGACGCCGTTTCAATTCTAGCGCAATTTCAGTTTGAAATGCTGCGCATTTCAAACCATACGGCCTGTCGTTTCGCG
>CAJMRA010000102.1 GCA_905215675.1 uncultured bacterium
CTGCCGGAACCCCCTCTCGCGCAAGCAGAGGGGGTTCCCCTCCCCCTGAATCTCAACCCATTTCAAAGATAAAATGCCCTAGAATTTCGGCAGCGGTATATCGGCCAGTACGGCGGCGCACAGGGCGCCGAACAAAAAGACGATCACGGGCGGCAGAAGGATGTAGACGGCCTTTTCCAGGGCCGCGGCGACGAAGGGCCCCGCGCGGCGTTCCTGCGGCAGGACGGAGGCCGGGGGAGGCGCGTCGCGCAGGAGCAGGGCGTGCGCCGCCTTGCGGCAGCGGTTGAGCGTTTCCGGGGCGTCGCGCAGCATGCCCTTGAAGCCGTAGAGCAGGCAGAGGGCATAGACGCTGACGACGGCCGAGGAAAGCTCGTCCCCGCCATGCAGGACAAAGGCCTCCAGCGCCTGGGGAACCTCGCCCGTGAGGTCGCCGGAGTCCGGCGGCGTCTCTTCCGCGGGGGGGAGGGCGGCGCGGGCGATGGCCGTCAGGCGGGAGAAGAATTCCCGGCCCGCGGAGGTCGTGCCGCAATAGCGGTATTGCAGACTGTAGGAAAGCCAGTCCGCCGCATCCAGACGGGGGCTTTGCAACAGTTGTTCGTCAACCCAGGCATAAACGGCGAAGCGGGCGTTGTCGCAGGCCAGACGCACCTTGCGGGCGGCGTCGTCGGGAGCGTCGCCCGCGTCCGGCAGCAGGGGCAGGGGCGCGTCGCGGGGAGGGGCGAGGTCTTCCGCCGATGAGGGAAGCGGGCGGCTGCGTTCCTCGTCCGCCAGGGCGCTCAGGCGCTCGTGCACTTCGTGCAGGGGCAGGGCAAGCCCTTCGGGCGCGCTGCTGCAATGCAGGGCTTCGGCCATGAGTCGGGCAAATCTGGGCAGAAAATTCATGGGCAACGGGGGTTCGCGGTGGAAGCGTCAGCGCTGGATCACGGCCAGCACAACGGACAGGTCCTCGGGGGGCGAGGGAAGCATGAGGGCAAGATTGCCCTGCTGCATGATCTTGCGCCAGAGGGGATCGTTCTGGTCGATGGTGAAATAGAGCGTGTCGCCGCGCAGGGGAAGGCCCGCGGGCGGCTGGGCGGATCGGCGCAGCCGCACGCCGGGCAGGGCCTGCGCCACGATACCGTCGAGATTCTCCGTCGGGGCCAGTTTGGCAAGGCGTTCCATGCGTTCGGCAAGTCCCTCGGCATGGGAGGTTCTGACCAGCAGCCAGTATGTATAGACGCCCGTGCGGGCGCTCTGGGGCATGACGGTTCCCAGATGATCGGCGCGGCCCTGCGTTTCGAGGGGAAAGGTAAAGGCGGGGCCGATGACGAAGGTATCCACGAGGCGCGCGATGATGTCGCAGGCGGCCCGGAAGCAGTGCTGGAGATTTTCGTGATCGTAGGGCGGCAGGGCGCGCGTGCCCTGCGGCGTTTCGCCCAGGGCCGAAAGGGTGGCGGAAAAGACGGACAGTTCGCCCACAAGACGGCAGAGGGCCCGGTAGACGGGCCAGGGATGAATGGACGGCGCGTCGAGAAACTGTTCCAGTTCGGGCGCGTTGCGGCTGAGGACGCCGAGAACGCTGAACAGGGTGATGCCGTGCAGGGAGGAGACGCCGGACACGCCCGCGTCGCCCGCGATGATCTTGTATTCTTCCAGCTGGCGGCTGCGCGACAGCAGCGTGTCGCGCACGTCATGCAGCAGGCGGCGCAGTTCGGGGACCGCGTTGACATCCACGCAGGGCGGGGTGAAGGAGGCGTCGAGACGGACGCGTTCGCCGTCGCGGACGAGACGGGCCAGGGGCAGGCGCGGCAGATCGGGGCAGTCGTCGGGAGAGAAGCAGAGGCGCAGATTGTAGCGCAGGGTGCCCACGTCGGCTTCGGGGCCGTCGCCCATGAGGTCGGGAATGGTTTCCGGCGCAAGCGGCGCCGTATAGCGAACGGTTTCGGGCGCGTCGGCGGGCGCGTCGGTGCGCAGGACGTTGTTGCCCTGCGCCCGGAATCCGGCCAGCGCCAGCGATACGTACAGGGGTTCTTCCGGGGTGGTCCAGGCCGCAAGGAAGGAACGGGGCGGCAGGGTGGCGTTGCCGGGCAGCGCGGCCCATTCGCCGGAGTGGAGCAGCAGCTCCAGCTGCGCGACCTCGAAGGTGCCGTTGTTCAGGGCGTCTTCATTGACGACCAGACGGCGTACGCCCCAGAGATAGGGATTCAGCAGGGACGCCATGCGCGTCAGGGCCGAAAGCTGCTGCCTGTGGGCGAGCTGAAAATGCTGGGGTTGCAGGAAGAGACCATGTTCCCAGAAAAGCGGATTATCGTACACGTTCGGCTCCTGTGACGCTGAGGGAGCTTTCTCCGAGGCGGATCAGCACCTGCGCCGGGGCGGCATTGTACAGGGTCGTATGAAAAAGCACGCCTTCCGTGCTCGTGTGCAGGGGAAAGGGCAGGACGGCGGCGCACTGATCCGGCACGAGGTGGGTGTAACCGGCCACGACGCCGAGATAGCGGGCATGCTCGGCGCGATCCATGACCACATCCAGCGTCGCGCCGGGCTGGAGCTGGAAAAGGCGGGCGCTCCGGGCCTGCGCCGCGTCGGGACGGCATTGCAGAAGCTCGTCCAGACCGTCGGCGTCGGCGCTCTTGCCGGCAAAGGTCGCGTAGTCCTGGAGCTGATACAGGCAGAGCGTCAGCCCCAGCGACGTGTCCCTGTCGCGGTTGAGATCGGGGGAGGCCTCGATACGGCAGCGCAGCCCCCCCGGCTCCAGATTCCAGACCACGTCGGCGGGGTTGGCGACGGCGGTCGGCACGGGTTGCGCGGGCGGCGTTTCGCCGCCGCAGGCCGAGAGGAGCAGGCCGCAGGCAAGGAGGGCCGTCAGGCACGCCCGGCGACGCGGAGTATGGCGGCGGCGCTCAGGCAAATTGCACCTTCGCTTGTCCGGCCGTGCAGCACATGCCCGTGGTATTGCCCTGATTATGCTTGGTGCTTGCGCCCTGGGACACGGCGGCCTTGCCTTCCAGCGACACCTTTTGCGACCCCTGGGTGAATTCGCCCTTGCCGATGAACTTGCCCGAGGCCGTGCCGCCGTTGACGCCCGGTTCGTCGCCGTTGGAAAGCATGGTGGCCGATTTGACGTGCAGGGCCGGAGCGCCGTCGATAAAGACCTTGGAACAGGCCGTGTCGGGCGTGACCATGGAGCATTGAAAAATGTTGACGTAGGGCGTCGGCACGGGGCCGCCGGGGGTGGGCGTCTGGCAGACGTCCGGCGGCGTGCTCATGCAGACGCCGCCCTTGAGCGTGAGAGCGAACATGATCTACCCCACCTTGATGTGCCGGCCGTCGATATCGACCTGTTCGGCGGCGCGGATGTCGGCGCGTTCGGCGCGCAGGCGGTAGGAAGTGCGCGCCTCGCTGCGGACGCGCCCGGCGGCGCGGTGCGCGAGGTCCTCCACCTCTTCTTCCAGCGCGGCGTATCGCCCGGAGCGGCGCAGGGCGCGTTCCTTCAGGTCGCGGCAGAGCGTCCGCACGGCGGCGAAGCCTTGCAGGAGCAGACGGCCGCCCAGCGTGAGCAGGCCCGCCCGCACGCTGACGACGCGGCCGGACAGGCGCAGATCGTCGGCGCTCAGGCTGAGTTCCCCGGTATGCAGCCGGGTCCGCGCCGGAAGGCGCAGCTCGCCGGAGGCGCGGGCGTCGGCACGGCGCAGCACGCTGAGGACCCAGGCGTCGCCGTCGTCCAGCAGGGCCAGAAGAACGGCGTCCCGCGGTTCCGGTTGCAAAAGGCAGCCGTCGGCCCGGCGGGCGCGAACAAGGCCGAAGGGACCGGCCACGAGCAGCGCGTCGCCTTCCCGGGCCCGGACGACGCCGGAGGTCAGACTGCTGCCGCCGTAAACCTGTGCAAGAGCTTCCATGCCTGAATTCCTTCGCTAGAGCATTTTCAATTTGAAACGCTGCGCGTTTCAAACCATACGGCCTGTCATTTCGCGGAAAAAACGCGGTGTTGCTGTTCGCTTCGGGTCGGGCGGCTCCGCCTCGCGTTTCACCTTTTTCAAAGGTGAAACGCTCTAGACTGCAAAATGTTCGGCCCGGAGGCGTTCCGGGTCCGTGGGGCGGGCGCCGTCCATGCGCGCGCCGTTCAGGGCGCAGCCGTCCAGCCGGGCGTCATGGAGATCGGCCACGCGCAGATCGGCGTTGCGCAGATCGGCGTTGCGTGCCCGGACATGCGACAGATCGGCCATATGCAGGTTGATGCCGGGCATGCGCGCGCCTTCCAGATCGGCGTCGGTCAGAACGGCCTGTCGGGCGTTGACGCCCTCCCATTGCGCGGCCCGCAGGATCGCTCCGGCAAGATGGGCCTGCGTCAGGGAACAGTCCCGCAGGATGCTGCCGGAGAGGTCGCCGCCCATGAGTCCGGCCCTGTCCAGGCGGCAGCGGGTGAAGCGCGCGCCGCCAAAATCGGTATGCATGGCGATAAGCTGTGTAAGATCGCAGTCTTCGGCTTCAATGCCCCGGCAGCTGCACCCCTGCAACGTCAAAAGTATAGCTGCGACACGTTTGAAGCGCAAGGCGGAGAGGTCGCACTCGATGCAGTGGAGCATTTCGGCGGCGGCGTTTTCCAGCGGCGGCAGGCCGGAGAGATGACGCAGCGTCGCGCGGGAAAGCGTCGCGCCGGGCCACAGGACATTTTCGAGAACGCATTCCAGCAGGTAGGCCCGCTCCAGAACGGCCCCGTCCAGCCGCACGTCCCGGAAGGTCGTACGGGAAAAGGACGCGGCGGGCAGACGCGCGCCGAGAAAGGTGCAGTTCTCGATCTGGGCCTCGTCAAAGACGGCATCCGCGAGGTCCGCCCCGTCAAGACGGCAGCCGCGCAGACGGGCGCGGGTAAAGTCGGCGTTGCGCAGATCCGCGCCGCTCCAGTCCCGGTTTTCCACGACGGTATCCGTGAAGTTGTTCATGCGGCAGGGTCCTTTTAAATCTTTCGTCCTGTTGTTTCGCGGAAAAAACGCGGTTTTTCCGCTTGGTTCGGGCCGGGCGGCGCAGTACCGCCGCCTCGCGTTGAAACGCTCTACTTGCCGGTTACGGCGGCCAGGATGGTGCGGGCCGTATGCGCGCCGTCGAGGCGCGTACCTTCATCCATGCCGAGGCGATACAGATCCGCGCCGTAAAGATTGGCGTTCCGGGCGTCGGCGGCCTGCAGGCGCGCTTCCCGCAGGGACGCCTCGAAGAGGTCGGCGCGTTGCAGGCTTGCGCCGCGCAGGGAACAGCGGGAAAAGTCGGCGCGGCGGGCGCGCACGGCGTCCCAGCCCGTGGCCGTGAAATCACAGTCGGTAAAACCGGCCCTGTCGGCGGTCGCGCGCCGGAAAACGGCCTGCGGCGCGGCCACGCCGGTCCAGACGCTTCCGGCAAGGTTCGCGCCGCCGAAGTCGGCCCCGGGGGCCTGCGTGCCGTTGCTCAGGGCCGCGTCGGCAAGATCCGCGCCGTTCAGCCGCGCGCCGTCGAGCTTCAGGGCATGAAGATCGGCGGCCCGCAGGCGCGCGCCGGACAGATCGGTTCCCGAGAAATCGGCGTTGCGCAGCCGCGCGTTGTCGAAGGCGGCGTCGGGGGCGCGCATGTCGGCGGCGCGGCTTCCCTGAAAAAGGGCGGAGGAAAAGTCGGCTCCCCGGGCATCCGCGTCGGCGAGACTCGCCTCGGTAAAGTCCGCGTCCGTAGCCCGGAGGCCCTCCAGACGCGCCTTGTCCAGCCGGGCGCGCAGAAAGACGGCGTCGGCGGCATCGGCGTCCCGCAGGTTCGCGCCGCCAAGGTCGGCGTCCACAAAGGACGTGCCGCGCAGGTTGGCTCCCGACAGGTCGGAGCCCGCAAGATTCCGGCCGTCAAAGCGCAGCGCGGAAAGATCGAGCCCTGCCAGACAGAGCCCCGCCAGGGACGCGCCGGAGGCGAGCATGGCCACGACGACGGCGCGCGACGGCGCGCCCTGCGCCGAGGTGTCCGGCTCTTCGGCAGCGGCGTCGGCGTCCGGCGCGGTCGGGGTTTCCGTCGGCGGGGCGTCGGCCGCCGGTTCCTGTCCGGCGTCGGTCGCGGCGTTTGTCCGCGCTTCGTCCGCCGGGGCGGCCGGGGCTTCGGAGGATTCTTCCTCGAGGCGGCGTATGGTCTCCTGATAGTCCCGTATGTGATCGGCGACGGAACCGGCGGGAAAACCCGCGGCGGCTTCCAGTTCCCGGGCGTAGGCTTCGAGCTGCCCGGGGTCGTCGGGCGCCTGCTCCAGCATGTCCAGCAGGCGGGCGGCATTGTCCGGGCTCATGCCCGCCTTTTGCAGCAGGGCCTGCGGCGAATCGGGCATGTCCCCGGCCAGCGCCTTGAGCTCCGCTTCTCCGTCCGGCCCCATGATCCGCAGCGTTTGCGCCATGGAATCGCGCAGGGATTCGGAAGGCTGGAGCAGGGCGGAAAATTGGGCAAGGAAGGCGTCGCTTGCGGCCTGCCAGGAAGCGCTGTCGGTATGGACTGACGGATCGGGCGGTTCCAGTTCCAGCGCGGCGTTGACGGCGGCAATGCGCTCTTCGGATATCCCTGCCTGCCGCAGCTGATCTTCCAGCGTCGGCGGGGGCGGCGCGGCGTCGATGTCCGCCATGACGGCGCTCATGGCGTCGATGTGGCGGCGGGTCTCCTCGATTTGCTCGGGAGAAAGGGGCGGCAGACCGGCTTCCGCCAGCGCCGCGTTGATTTCGGGCAGGTTTTCTTCCAGTTCCGTCTGCATGGCCGCGGAGAATTCGGCGGCGGAAAAGGACGGTTCGCCGGAAGGCGCGGCCTCGGGCGCGGGAGCGGACGGCGCCTCGGTCGGCGCGGCGTTGCTGTCTGCCGAGGACGAGGATGACGAGGCGGCGGAAGCCGCCGCCGCGGCCATACCGGCTGCGACCGCCGCGCCTGCCGCGGCCGCAGCCCCGGGAACCGCGGAGGACGCGGGTTTCTCTTCGGCCGCCGGTTGCGGGGCCGGCGTGTCCGGGGCGGCCGGCATTTCCGGGGACGACGTTTCCGGGGCGGCGGGCGGCACGGTTTCCAGACTTTCCGGCGAAAGGCGGAGACGCGCGGCCGCAATGTCGGTGGCGGCCTCGTCGGCGCAGGGCACAAGGGCATGCCAGTAGAGCAGGGCCGTCCGCTGCCCGGGGAAGAGCCAGAGCGTATCCGCAGTGACGGCATGGGATTTCCAGTCGTTTTCTCCCCGGCGCAGGATTTCCAGTTGCAGCCGCGCGCCGGGAAGCCGGAAATGCAGCTCCGTGCCGTCGGGGAAAAAGCCCGAAAGACGGACTTCCTCGTCGCCGCGCAGGCCGTCCGGCATGCGCTGCTGCGGCTGCGCCTCGTTGAAGAAGCGCCAGTCCGCATCGTCGGGCAGGCCGGGCCAGCGGGTCCTGAGCCAGCGGGCGTCGTAGGTGCCCATGTTCTTCATGCGGCAGGGCCATGCGCCGAGAGGCAGGGGGCAGGCGGGCGCGTCGTGGCGCAGGGCGGGATCGGAGACGAGGGGCGTTTCGCTGCCCAGCGGATTGCTTTCGGGGTCGCGGGCCGTCTTTTCCCAGACAAGGGGGACGGGCGCGCCGTCGGGGGACGCCGCGACCAGAAAGCGGCGGCGGCTTTGCCCCACGCGGATATCGACGACCGCGCCTTCGCGGGAACGGGGGACGACGACGCCCGCCAGCAGCCATTCCGCTTCCTGCTTGGGAATGCCCACGTCCAGACGGCAGCCCGGCGGCAGGGCCTGCATGGCGGCGGCGAGCGCCGTATCGGCGGCCAGCGGGCCGCCCGTGCGCATGTCCAGACCCAGCAGCACGCTGAAGGCATGGTGCGGCGCGCCGCGCCAGTCCAGCGGCTGCGTGGCGCAGAACAGGGTGTCCGGCTTTTGTATGTCCATGATGCGTTCCTTTCCGGGTTCAGGACTCATGACGTTTTTTCTGAGGGGGAAAGGCTGGGCCCCTTGCGCGCCAGCTAGAGCAATTTCAGTTTGAAACGCTGCGCGTTTCAAACCATACGGCCTGTCGT
>CAJMRA010000103.1 GCA_905215675.1 uncultured bacterium
GGGGGGTCCCCTCCCCCTGAATCTCAACCCTCAACCCATTTCAAAGATAAAACGCTCTAATCCACGCGATGATGGCAGCCGAGGCTCTGGCGGTTGCGCATGGCCGCTTGGGTGATGACGTAGGCCGTCTGGGAACCGTGGAAGAGATCCACGAGCGGGCGGGAAATGCGCGTGCGCTTGTAGAAATCGTGGATATGGCGCACGAGGTCGCGCAGATCCTCGAAGGCGCGGCGCAGTCGCGCGGTGCTGCGGGAAATGCCGACGTAGTTCCACATGGTCGAGCGGATATTGGCCCAGTCCTGCGCCACAAGCGCGGGGTCGTCGTGGCGTTCGTCGCCTTCGTGCATCCATTCGGGAATGGCCGCGAAAAGCGCGGAGGGCACGGGATGGGTACGGCAGCGGGCGGTCAGATCCCGGCCGCAGCTCACGCCCCAGACAAGGCCCTCAAGCAGCGAGGTGCTGGCCAGCCGGTTTGCGCCGTGCAGGCCCGTGCAGGCGCATTCGCCGATGGCGTAAAGGCCGGGCATGGAGGTCCGCCCCCGGAAGTCGGCAAGCACGCCGCCGCAGAAGTAATGGGCGGCCGGCACGACGGGGATGGGTTCCTTGCGGATGTCGATGCCCGCTTCCTTGCACTGGTTGAAGACCGTGGGGAAGCGGGTGGGCAGGTCCTGTTCCACGCGGGTGGCGTCAAGATAGAGGCAGTGCGCGCCGTTGTGGAGCATTTCCTCCATCATGGCCTGCGCCACGATGTCGCGGGGCGCCAGATCGCCGCGCGGATCGTGCCGTTCCATGAAGGGCTTGCCGGAACCGTCCAGCAGGCGCGCGCCTTCGCCGCGCATGGCTTCGGTAATGAGGGGCCGCCGGTGGCTGCGCTCTTCATAGAAGGCCGTGGGATGGAACTGCATGAATTCAAGGTTGGCAAGGGAGACGCCCGCGCGGAACGCCATGGAGATGGCCGTGCCCACGCAGGCCGGGGCATTGGTGGAATGCAGGAAAACCTGCCCCACGCCGCCGGTGGCCAGCACCGTCCAGTCGGCAAGAATGGTTTCCGGGCTGCCGTTGTATTCGTTGAGAACATACGCGCCCAGACAGCGGTTTTCCACGCCGTAGCGGTATTGGGAGCTTTTGGCGTGGTGATGGCTGGTCAGCAGGTCGATGGCGGAACGGCGGAACAGGCAGGTGATGCGGGGATGGGCCGTGACCTGTGCCATGAGGGCGTCCATGATGGCCCGTCCCGAATAATCCGCGCAATGGAGAATGCGCGGTCTGCCGTGGCCGCCTTCGCGGGTGAGATTGAAGCTGCCGTCGGCATTCTTGTCGAACTGCACGCCCGCCCGCTGCACCAGCATTTCGTCGATGCAGACGGGGCCGTTCTTGCACAGGTAGTGCACGGCCTTGCGGTAGTTGTAGTCGTGTCCGGCCACAAGGATGTCGTGCGCCAGGGCGCGCGCTTCGTCGGCGGGGGGAATGTCGGCCGCCTTGTAGATGATGCCGCCCTGCGCCAGCTCCGAATTGCCTCCCTGCAAATCCTCTCCGGCATTGATCAGCAGGACGTCATTTCCGGCGTCGGCCAGCGTCAGGGCTGCGGTACAACCCGCGATGCCCGATCCGATGATAAGAACTTGAGTATGACGACGAACGGCGGAATCCATGCTGTCGACCATGCCGACCTCCTTTTTCATGGGGTTTCATTGAGAGACGCCTTGCGGAGGGGCGCTGCGTTCCGTCGACGGCGGCGCGGCGCGTCCGGGCGCAAAAGGCAGGGCGACGGGGCCCTGTATCGGATTTTCGGGGAGAGAAGCGGGGCGCCCGGGGGGAGGAATCTCCCCCCGGAAAAAGAGCGCATGTTCAGCTGCAGGCGCGCAGCATGCGATCGAGCGTGGCGCGGGCGGGAGCGGCAAGGGCGGGATCGACGCGCAGGGGAGCGGCGCTGCCGTTTTCCACGGCAGTCAGGGTGTCGCGCAGATGACGGAGCGTGATTTTTGCCATGTCGGGACAGAGGGCTTCCGGGGCCAGCGGCACGATCCGGCAGCGATCGGCAAAGCGGGCCGCCAGACGGTTGACCAGATTTATTTCCGTGCCCACCACGAAAACGGGCGGCGTCGCCTCGGCGGCGAGGCGTTCGGCTTCCTTGATGAGATAGGACGTGGAACCGTTGCCGTCGCAGGCGTCGATGAGGGCGGGGGCGCATTCGGGGTGGGCGGCCACGATGCAGCCGGGATGGGCGGCCCGCGCCCGGCTTACGGCGTCGGCGGGAATGGCGTCATGAATGGGACAGCAGCCGGGCCAGAGCAGCAGGCGACGCCGCAGCCCGGGATTTGCCTCCTCTCCGGCGGCAAGACCGCGATCGTCCAGCGCAAGCGTATGCTGATCCTCTTCGGGGATGCCCAGTCGGCGGGCCGTATTGCGTCCCAGATTGCGATCCGGCAGGAAGAGCACGCCGTCGCCCTGTTCCAGGGCCCAGCGCAGCATGGCGGGGGCGTTGGCCGACGTGCAGACGGCGCCGCCGAATTCGCGCACCACGGCCTTGAGGGCCAGCGTCGTATTGACATAGGCCAGCGGCGTGACGTTCCGGCCGAGAGCGCGCAGCCGTTCAAGGACGGCGCGGGCCTGCGCGGCGGGAGCCATGCGCGCCATTTCGCAGTCGGCGTCGGGAGCGGGCACATGGACGGACTGCTGCGGCGAGGCCAGCAGGGCGGCGGATTCCCCCATGAAATGCACGCCGCAGAAAATGATGTGACGCGCGCGGATGTCGGGCACGCGCCGGGCCAGTTCGAGGGAGTCGCCGGTCACGTCGCAGAAGGCGACGACGGCATCGTTCTGATAGTGATGTCCCATGATGCACACGGCGTCGCCCAGGCGACGCCGGAGCGCCGCGATTTCGTCAACAAGCTGCTCCATGATCATTTGTCCTTGTGGGCGTCGTGAGCCGCCTCGGATTCCAGCGTCATGCTGAAATCGGCGGCCACGGCAGAGTGGGTGAGACGACCGACGGAAATGAAGTCGGGCCGACGGGGACCGGTAAGGGCAATGGCCCGGATGGTTTCCAGACGGACGCCGCCGCTGACTTCGGTTTCCACGTCCGGCGGCGTCAGCGCCAGGGCCTGCGAGAGCAGGGGGGCGTCCATGTTGTCCATCATGATGCGATCTGCTCCGGCCTCCAGCGCGGCGCGCACATGTTCCAGCGTACGGCATTCCACTTCAATGGGCGGGCAGGGGTTGTAGCGTTCCCGCAGCCGTCGCACCGCCGCGCCGATGGAACCGGCGGCGTCGATGTGGTTGTCCTTGAGCATGAGCATTTCGACGAGGTTCTTGCGATGATTACAGCCGCCGCCGATCTGTACGGCGTATTTTTCCGGCCAGCGCAGACCCGGCGTCGTCTTGCGGGTGTCGAGCAGGCGCACGCCCGTGCCTTCGAGTTCGCGTACATAGCGGGCCGTCAGGTTGGCGATACCCGAAAGATGGGTGATGAAATTGAGAATGACGCGCTCGGCGCGCAGCAGAAGCACGGCGGGACCGTACAGACGGGCGACGGTCGTCATGGCGGGTACCCGCGCGCCTTCCTCCACATCCGCCGTCCAGCTTGCGCCGCCGCCCAGGGCGTCGATGACTTCCGGGATGACGGGCAGGCCGACGACGAGGGTCGGTTCCTTGGCCCGGATGACGGCGCGCATGGGCGCGTCGGGCGGGAAGAGCCCCTCCGCCGTCAGATCGGGACCGTCCTCGTCAAGCGCCAGACGGATGGAGCGACGCAGCAGCGTCAGACCTTCAGCAGTAAAAAATTGCGACCATGAACGGGACATTGCTTGTTCCTGAAAAAAGTGCGTGCTACAACCCCTTGCGGACTGCAAGGGGCTTGTCTTCCGTTATCTGTAGATAAAAGCACAGTCACGGCGCGTCAAGCTGTGGGCTGTTTTTCACAACTGCGGTTCCCGCAAGGGGCCGTCGAAGCTGCGAGGTGCCCAATGGAGGAAAAACGCGTGACCGGTATCGCGCCGGACAAGGGCGATGAGAACCGTGGTCTTTCCATCCCCCCGCAGTGCCGGGAGGCGGGAGATGAAGCCGAATTCGTCCACCCCGCCGACATGGCCGATCATCTGGAAAATCTGACGCTGGAAAAACAGGTGTGCGCCCTGCGGCATATGCCGACGGAAGACGCCGCCGAGGCTCTGGCCGAGCTGGATGAGAACGTGGCCGTGGACGTGCTCGAAAATCTCGATGCCGACGTGGCCGCCCAGATTATTGCGGAAATGGCGCCGGACGACGCCGCCGACGTGCTGGACGAGCTGGACGAGGAGCACCGGGACGTGCTGCTCAACCATCTCAACCGCGAAGATTCCGAAGAGCTGCGCAATCTGCTCAACTTCGATCCCGATTCCGCCGCGGGCATCATGAATACCGAACTGATCCTGCTGGAAGAGGACTGGACGGCGGATCAGGCCATCGCCCACATACGCAGCCAGATGGAGGAAAAGGAAAGTCCCTATTACGGCTATGTGGTGGACAGGGGCGACAAGCTCGTGGGGGTGCTGTCCCTGCGCGATCTCATGCTGGCGCGTCCCGGCTCCATCGTGGGCGAGGCCGTGGCCGGGCGCAAGCTGATCACCGTGCGCTACGACATGGAAAAGGGCGACGTGGCCAACCTGTTGTCGCATTACAATTTCATGGCCCTGCCGGTTGTCGATTATCAGGGGCACATCATGGGCGTGGTGACCTATGACGACATCATGGACATTATCCACGACGAGGCCAGCGCGGACATGCTCGGCATGGTGGGCGCGGACCCGGAAGAAAGCGTGGATACGCCGTGGGCCGAAAGCGTGCGCAAGCGGCTTCCCTGGCTGGTGGTCAACATGTTCAATTCCGCCATTTCCGCATCGGTGGTCTACATGTTCGAGGGCAGCATAGCCCAGATGGCGGCCCTGGCCGTGCTGATGCCCATGGTGGCCAATCAGGCGGGCAATACGGGGCAGCAGGCGCTGGCCGTCATGATTCGCCAGCTGGCGACGGATCGTTTCGACGCCCGCAAGTCCTGGCTGGCCGTGCTGCGGGAAGCCAAGATCGGCATGGTGACGGGATGCTTCATGGCCGTTCTTGCCTTTGCGGGCGCGTGGATATTCACGCGCAATCCGATGGTGGGGGCGGTCATGGGCGGGGCCCTGCTCTGCGACATGCTGCTCGGCGCCGTGGCCGGAGGCTCCATTCCACTGGTCTTCCGCGCCCTGGGCCGCGATCCGGCCCAGGCGTCCAGCATCTTTCTGACCACCATCACCGACGGCTGCGGTTTCTTCATTTTTCTGGGCATGGCGTCGTTGCTGATCCTCTGAGGGAGAAGGGCCTCATGGATTCCCTGTGCCGCATCGTGCTGGCCGACGATCACAAGCTGCTCATGGAGGGCGTGCGCAGTCTTCTTGCTCCCTATCCCGAACTGCGCGTGGAAGGCATGGCCGCCGACGGCGAAGAGGCCGTGGCCCTGACGGCTTCCCTTGCGCCGCATCTGCTGATCATGGATCTTTCCATGCCGCGCATGGACGGGGTGGAAGCCGCGCGCGCCGCACGGGAGGTTTCGCCGCGTACGCGCATCATCATTTATACGGGGCATGAGGACGGGCGACGGCTGCCCGAACTCGTGCACGCGGGTGTCATGGCGGTCGTACGCAAGAGCGCGCCGCCGCGCGCCCTGCTGGACGCCATTGCCTGCGTGCGCCGGGGAGAAACCTTTCTGGAGGCCTGCGATCCCGGCGGCATCATGGCGGGCATGCTGCGCCGCAACGCCCGCGGAGAGGAGGAAAGGGAGCGCGGGCCGGACCTTTCCGTCCTTTCGCCCCGGGAAAAGGAGATATTTCGCCGTCTTGCCGAGGGAGACAGCGTGCGCGGCATTGCCGACGCCCTGTCCATCAGTCCCAAGACCGTGGAAAGCCACAAGTACAATCTGCTGACCAAGCTCAAGGCGTCGTCCGTCGGCGATCTCATCAAGATTGCCATCCGCTGCGGCGTGCTGAAGCTGTAGAGCGTGTCACCTTTGAACAAGGTGAAACGCGAGGCGGCGGCCTGCTCCGGCGGGACCGCCGCATTGTTTTTTCAAGGGCGAAAGGCTCCAGCGGACGCCCGTCCCCCGGGGCGGATGAGGGCGACCGGCCGCCGCTCAGGAAAACCCCCAGAAGACATTTTGAAAATCAGTATTCTCCCGATAGTGCCGAAGCCGCGTTGGGCGTAGCGTTTGTTCATCGTAATGAACGCCGCAGGGCAAATGATTGCGGCGAAAGGGGGATACTCATGATGCAGGTTTCTTTCAGTCGCATCGCCGGAAAAGGCGCGACAGCGCTGCTGTCGGCGACCCTGTTGCTGATGTTGTGCCTTGTGCCCGCACAGGCCGGTCCCGCGGCCGACGACGGGTCGCGTATTGTTGCGGAACAGGCCGCGCCCGTGCTGGTGGCGGCGGCGGAACAGGCCGCGCCCGCCGTGCAGGCGGCGCCCGCGACGCCCGACGTGGAGCCGGTGGCCACCGACAATCATCCGTGGTGGTTCTGGCCGGTGACGCTGCTGTTCTTCTGCTTCATTCTCGGCATCATCGCCGTTATGGCCGGCGTGGGCGGCGGCGTGCTTTTCGTGCCTCTGGTAAGCGGCTTCTTCCCCTTCCATCTCGACTTTGTTCGCGGCGCGGGGCTGCTGGTGGCGCTGGCAGGCGCGCTGGCTGCCGGTCCCGGTCTGCTGCGGCGCAATTTTGCCAACCTGCGGCTGGCCCTGCCCGTGGCGCTGATTGCCTCGGCGTGTTCCATTGTGGGCGCGCTGCTCGGTCTGGCCCTGCCTACCAACATCGTGCAGACCTGCCTAGGCGTGACCATTCTGGCCATCTCCATCCTCCTGCTCATGTCCAAGAACTCCGTGCGGCCTGAAGTCAAGGTGCAGGACGCCGTGGGCATGGCGCTCGGCATGAACGGCGTGTTTCTTGAACCCAGCACCGGCGAGGTCGTGGACTGGAAAACGCACCGTACGCTGATCGGTCTGCTGCTCTTCATCGTGATCGGCGTCATGGCGGGCATGTTCGGCCTCGGCGCGGGCTGGGCCAACGTGCCTGTGCTCAATCTGCTGATGGGCGTTCCGCTCAAGGTCAGCGTGGGCACCTCCAAGTTCCTGCTTTCCATCACGGATACGTCGGCCGCCTGGGTCTATCTCAATCAGGGCTGCGTCATTCCGCTCATGGCCGTGCCCTCCATCGTGGGCCTGATGCTCGGTTCCGTGGTGGGCGTGCGCCTGCTGGCCGTGGCCAAGCCCAAGTTCATCCGCTACATGGTCATCTGCGTGCTGCTCTTCTCCGGCGCCAAGGCCCTGCTCAAGGGGCTGGGCATCGGTTAGGCAGGGGCCTTCTTCGGAACGGATCGTCTTCGCATCGCAGGAACAGCCCGCGCGGGCTCAGAAATAAGGATGGTAGTTTCCATGAGCACTCCGACCAAGGATATACGGCAGGAAATCAAGGCCTCTCCGGCGCAATTGCGTTATGCCGACACTCTGTTTTATGGTTCCCTTGTTGGTTTCGTGACCCTGCTGGCGACCTATGCCCTCTATGTGACGGGCCTGCTGGAGCCGCAGATCCCCCTGGATCAGATGCACACCGTATGGACGCACAGCGCCGCGGAATACCGGGCGCTGGGCCATATTCCCCAGGGCTGGGGCTGGCTGGCCCTGCTCAACAAGGGCGACATCTGCAACTTTGTGGGTATCGTCATTCTGGCCGGCATGACCATCATCTGCTTCGCCCAGCTGGCGCTGTCGCTAGCGCGGCGCAAGGAATGGCTCATGTTCTGGATTGCGACGGCCGAAGTGATCGTGCTGCTGCTGGCCGCTTCCGGCGTGCTGGTGGCGGGGGCTCACTAGAGCATTTCTCCTCTGAAGATGCACTAGAGCGTTTCAACTTTGAAAAAGATGAAACGCGAGGCGGCGGCACAGCGCCGCCCGGCCCGAAGTGAGC
>CAJMRA010000104.1 GCA_905215675.1 uncultured bacterium
GGAAGGGGGGCCTGGGGGGAAGGAAACACACTTGTGCGCTAGCCAAGGGGGTTTCCTTCCCCCCAGAAAAACGTTTTCGTGTTAATACGCTCTAATCCTTGAACGGAGAAAGGGCGCGCAACGTCCTGATCACATCGGGCATATGAGCCACCACAAAATCGACTTCCTCTTCCGTGGTGTAGCGGGAAAGCGAAAGCCGAACCGAGCCGTGCGCGTAGTTGAAGGGCACGCCCATGGCGCGCAGGACGTGAGACGGTTCAAGGCTGCCGGACGTGCAGGCCGAGCCGGAGCTGGCGCAGATGCCGAGGCGGTCGAGCATCAGCAGGATGGCCTCGCCTTCCACATTCTTGAACGCGATGTTGCTCGTATTGGGCAAACGGTTTTCCACGTCGCCGTTGACCATGCAGTCGGGAATGGCCTTGAGCAGACCGGATTCCAGCCGGTCGCGCAGACGGGCCACGTCGCGCCGTTCGGCGTCCATATTGGCCGCAGCCAGACGGGCAGCTTCTCCCATGCCCACGATATAGGGCACGTTTTCGGTACCGGCGCGGCGACCGCGCTCCTGATGGCCGCCCCGCAGGAAGGGACGGAAACGCACGCCCTTGCGGATGTACAGCACGCCGATTCCCTTGGGGGCATGCAGCTTGTGCCCGGACAGGGACAGCATGTCGATGGCCGTTTCGGAAAGCCGGAAGGGAACCTTGCCCACGGCCTGCACGGCGTCGGTATGGAACAGCACGCCCTTTTCCCGCGCCATTTCCGCCATGCGCGTCACGGGATAGATGTTGCCCACCTCGTTGTTGGCCATCATGACGGACACAAGGGCCGTATCCTCGCTCAGGGCCGCGGCGTACTCGTCCAGATCAAGCCGCCCCTTCGCATCGACGCCGAGATAGGTCACATGATAGCCCTGCCGCTCCCAGTACTGACAGACGCTGAGAATGGCGGGATGCTCCACGCGCGTAGTGATGATGCGCCGCTTTTCCGGCTGGGTCTGCAAGGCGCTCCACACGGCGGTATTGTCGCTTTCGGAACCGCAGGACGTAAAGAGGATTTCGTCGGGCTGCGCCCCCAGCAGGGAGGCCATCTTTTCCCGGGCGTCCTCAATGGCCCGCCCCACCTGTCCGCCGAAGGTGTGCATGCTGGACGGATTGCCGTACAGATCCGTCAGGTAGGGAAGCATGGCCTCGCGGACTTCGGGAGCGACGGCCGTTGTGGCGTTGTTGTCAAGATAAATGGTTTTCATGACTAGGCCTCCTCGACGATCAGATCAGGCTCCACATGTTCGCGCAACAGGCGCTGCACCAGATCATGCAGCGTCACGGCGCTGGCGCGGCACTGGGCGCACCGTCCGCCGAGACTGACGATGACGCGCTTGCCGTCCACATCCACCAGCTCTATGCTTCCGCCGTCGGCTTCCAGCTGCGGCCGGATGTCCTCGTCAATGGTCTTCATGATCAGCTTCATACGCTGCACGTTGGTCAGACGGGGCCGGGGCTTGAGTTCCGTCAGGGGCTGCTGGCGGAGTTCCGCGGCAAGAATTTCCGCAATCTGATCCTTGCAGTCGCCGCAGGCGCCGCCCGCCTTGGTGTAGTTGGTCACTTCCTCCACGGTCTTGAGCCCGTTCTCCCGGATGGCGCGGATAATCTGGGCGTCGGTAACGCCGAAGCACTTGCAGATCAGCTTGCCTTCCTCGTGGGCATGCGGCACGGGCGGTTCGCCCTTCCATTGCCGGATGGCCGCTTCCAGCGCTTCCTGCCCCATGACGGAGCAGTGCATCTTTTCCTTGGGCAGGCCGCCGAGCGCCTCGGCAATGTCGCGGTTGGTGATCTTGAGCGCTTCGTCCACGCTCTTGCCGAGAATCATGTCCGTCAATACGGAACTGGATGCAATGGCGCTGGCGCAACCGAAGGTCTCAAAGCCGGCCTTCTCGATGATGCCGTCCCCGGAAATCCTCAGGTACAGCTTGAGCGCGTCGCCACAGGCAAGGCTGCCGACTTCGCCCACGGCATTGGCGTCATCAAGGGGACCCGCATTGTGCGGATGAAGAAAATGATCGTGAACAGCGTCAGTGTAGTTCCACATGATGATCTCCTAATGCGGACAGAGCTTCTCCGCCGCTATGATGTCCGCCAGCGTCTGCGAGCGCAGAAAGCCGCGGATATGTTCGTCAAGCTGCCTCCAGAAACTGCGGGTGACGCATTGATCGGCTCTTCGGCACTGATCCCGCGTCAGGCAGGCCACGGGAGAAATCTCCCCTTCCAGATGCAGAAATATGTCTTCCATGGAAATTTCGTCAGGACGTCTGGCCAGCGCATAACCGCCTCCCGCGCCGCGCACGGCACGCAGGATTCCCAGCGGCTTGAGCGCCCGGACTATCTGCTCCAGATAGCCGGGAGAAATATTTTCCTCATGCGCCACCTGTCCGAGCTGAAGCAGCTCGCCTTCCGGCTGGGCCGCCAGACGGATCAGAAAACGCAGGCCATAGCGCGTCCGTGTGGAAAACTTCATTCCCGCCCCCGTAACGCCCCGTCGCCCCGCAAGTCAAAGGGCGTCTCCTGATAGACATAGTAGTTGAGCCAGTTGCTGTAAAACAGATGCGCGTGAGCGCGCCAGGTCATGGGCGGGATGTTCTCGGGATTCCCGTCCGGGTAATAATGGCGCGGCACCTCGGGATTGAGGCCGCGCCCCAGATCCCGCCGGTATTCGGCATCCAGCGTTCCCCGATCATACTCGAGATGCCCCGTCATGAAGACCTGCGAATGATCAAGGCTTTCCACCACGGCCAGCCCCGCCTCGTCCGACTCGGCAAGAATCCGCAGATTCTCCACGCCTTCCACATCGATGCGACGCACCTCCGTATTCCGGGAATGCGGGGCAAGGAATTCATCGTCGAATCCCCGGAACAACGGACACGAGGGCACCAGCGAATGATGCGCATACACGCCGGAGAGCTTCTGCGGCAGCGCATGCTTGCGGATGCCGTAGAAATGGTAGAGCGCCGCCTGCGCCGCCCAGCAGATATACAGGGTGGAAAAGGCTCTTTCGTTGGCATACGCCATGATACGCAGCAGCTCCTCCCAGTAGTCCACCTCCTCGAAAGGCAGATGCTCCACCGGCGCCCCCGTCACGATCATGCCGTCAAATCGCCGATGCCGAATCTCGTCGAACGTCTTGTAAAAACGCTCAAGATGCTGCACGGGCGTATTCTTGGACTGATGCTCGGCCGTACGCAAAAGAGTGATGTTGACCTGAAGCGCCGTATTGCCCAGCAGGCGAAGCAGCTGCGTCTCGGTGGCGATCTTGGTCGGCATCAGGTTGACGATGGCAATCTCCAGCGGGCGAATGTCCTGACGCGTGGCGCGATCTTCGGTCATGACGAAGATGCTTTCGCTTTCAAGGGCGGCGCGGGCAGGGAGATCGGCGGGAATCTGTATGGGCATGAATGTCACCTCGGCGCGGAAGCGCGTATTCGTAGCTAAAACATAGTATTTTACTATGTTTTGTCAAGGGAGAAAAATTACCCCAGAGAAACAACGTGCGTCTGCGGGGTCAGATCCAGGCCCGCCTGCCGCACGGCGGCGCGCGCGAGATGCTCCAGACCGCCGCAGCAGGGTACGCTCATGCGCAGAACCGTCAGGCTGCGCGGCGGCGCATCGGCATGCCCGCGCAAGATGGCCGTCAGGCGATCCAGATAGTCGTTGTTGCCGTTGTCGAGCTTCGGACAGGCAATGATGAGCGCCCGGCCGCGCAGCCACCGGGCATGCAGGTCCGGCAGCACAAAGCCCGCGCAGTGCGCCGCCAGCAGGATATCCGCATGGCGCAGGAACGGCGCCGCGGGCGGCACCAGCCGCAACTGCAACGGCCAGGTCGCCGTCCGCGCGGGCACGGCGTCGGGCGTCTCCGTCGGCGCGTCCAGAGGCGTCAGCGACGCGAAACTGCGCGCCGCGCTCCCCGGACAGCCCTGCCCCGCATGGGAAGGCGTCCGCTGCGCGGCCTTGGCGGCCAGCGCCGCGGCCTCGTCAAATGCCGCGGCTTCCCGGGTGACAAGACGCAGGGCGTCCTGCGGGCAGTTCAGACAGGCTCCCAGCCCGTCGCAATAGCTGTCGCTGATCAGCCGGGCCTTGCCGTCCACCACGGCAAGCGCGCCCTCCGCGCAATCCAGAACGCACTGCCCGCAGCCGTCGCAACGCTCTTCATCAATATAAATAATGGGACGTTCCATACCATGACTCCTTTGCCCTGAAGCATGTTCCGTTTGAAACGCTGTGCGCTTCAAACCATACGGCCTGTCGTTATGCGGAAAAAGCCCTGTTCTTCCGCTCGCTTCGGGCCGGGCGGCGCTGTGTCGCCGCCTCGCGTTTTTCCTTTTTCAAAGGCAAAACGCCCTATGTCGATAGATGGTCTTCTTTTCCCTGCCTACGGCAGAGAGGGCGACAAATCTGTGACAACGATCACAAAAAACGGCATATCGACGCGGCGCTGTTCGGGCGTCTGCGCCCGTTCCGCGCCAGGAGAGTATTTTCAGGTTGAAGCACAACGCGTTTCAACCTGAAAATGCTCCGGCCCCCAGGAAATCTCATTTCCCGGACGGCAGGCGTCCCTCGGCCAGCAACAGGGCGTCTTCCGCGCGATGCAGCACGCAGGCCGCGCCGGCGGCGACGACTTCCTCCTCGCCCCGGAAGCCCCAGGAAACGCCCACGGGCGTCATGCCTGCCGCCAGCGCCGTACGCATGTCCACGTCGCTGTCGCCGACATAGAAGCATTCATCGGGCCGCACATTCATCTCGCGCAGCATGGCCAGCGCTCCGGCCGGGTCCGGTTTGAGCGGCATATCCGCCCTGCCGCCGCATATCCGGGCAAAGGGAATCGTGGGAAACTGACGAGAGATGACGGCCTGCGTCATTTCATCAGGCTTGTTGGACAGGACGGCCAGCACAAATCCCCTGCGGGCCAGTTCCGCCAGCGTCTCCCGCATGCCGGGATACGGCTTCGTCGCCTCATGCAGATGCGCGGCATACATGCCGCGCCCCTCCTCCACCAGCCGTTCCAGCGCCCGCGCATCCAGCGTTTCCAGCGCGGCTTCCGGCACGGCCCGCCGGATCAGGGTCGAAAAGCCGTTCCCCACCATGCGGCGATAGGCCGCCACAGGATGCCCGGGCCAGCCGTGCGCCTCAAGCAAAAGATTGCAGCCGGCGGCTATGTCGGCCAGCGTATCCAGCAACGTTCCATCCACATCAAACATAAAGGCTTTCATGGCGCGCCCTTTCTCCGTGTCTTGCTTCGTCGGAGCAGGCCCGAAGGCCGGGTCCTGCGTGCGAATCCATAACCCGTAACCGGTATTTTCTCAAGCCCGACAGCCAAATCTGGACAGCTACTCTTGCGACTGCTACATAAAAAACAGGACGGCGCAAGCCTGCATGGATAAACATCGCGGTCTGAAGGAGGTTCCTATGGCGCGATATTTCATGAACTTGAACGATCTCGGAGAAGATACCGCCTGGTTGCTGGTGCAGCAGGCGCGCGGCATTCCTGATGCAAAGGCTCCCACGGACTTCATGGCGGAACGCACGGCAGCCCTGCTCTTTTCCCGGGAAGCCCTGCTGGAACGGCTCTGCGTCACCGCCGCCGTGCGTCAGATGAGCGGTTCTGTCATCTATCAGGGCATCGGCCCGTGGCAACAGGACCTGGAAGGCAACTATCAGCGCGAACTTCTGTGCCAGTTCGGCTATTTTGTGGACTGCCTCTATCTTTACGGGCTCCCGGCCTCCTCGTGGGCCGAAGCCCACTGGGACGTCATCACCTTCCCGGTCGTCAATGCCGGTAGTCCCGACGGGCATCCCGTCCACGTACTGGCGGATGTTGCCTGCATGCTCCGCTATTCCCGCGATTCGCTCAAGGACGTGACCATAGGCTGGACCGGCTGCGCCAACGGAACATTGTTCTCCCTGGTCGAGGGCCTGCGCTTCTTCCCCTACCGTCTGCGCGTGGCTCTCCCTCCCCTGATCGACCGCGCTCCCCTGCAACAGGCCGCGGAGTTCCACGGCGTTCATATTGATTTTGTCAATACCCCGGAAGAAGCCGTGGAAGGCGTCAATTTCGTCTTTGCCGGTTGTCGCGGCGGACTGGACAAGGACACGCTGCCGCAATGGCGCATTTCCGAAACGCTCATGTCCAGGGCGGCGTCCAATGCCCACCTGCTGCTGGGCGCAACGCCCGTGGATACGGTGCAGGTGGAAAAAGCCGTTTTGTGCAGTCCGGCTTCATTGCTGCTGCTTCAGGCGGAAAACCGCCTGCGCGTCCACAAGCGCGTTCTTCACTGGCTGTTCGATGAAAACGAACAGGCAATCAATCTGATATAGCAGAAATGTGCGCACGAGATTACTCACATCCCCTGATGCCGTCCTTCACCCTGTCCGAATTGTCATTGCCACTTCCCATCAACGGGGGCATTTTCGCCGGTAGACGAATCTGCCCCCTTTCTCATCCTCCTGTCGGCCGCACAACAGCCTTTTCCCTTCAACCGGTAACGACCCGCCTGTCGTTTTCTCATGCCTTCGACACCAGACGCCGCCCTGCAAATGCTTAATTCCACCTGGCAGCATCCGCCGCTGACCTGCGTCACCCAGGCCGCCGGCGCGCTCACCGAGGATCTCCGCCGCCCCAGCGTGTCGCAGCTGCTGGCCTTTCTGCGCTCCTTCTGCACAACCCTGCTGGCTTGCGGAGCGCAAACCTCCCGCGTGGATCGCAACGCCCAGCGCATAGGCGAGGCCTACGGCTTCAATGTGGACATCGCCATGTTTTCCCGGCACCTCATGCTGACCGTCTCGGATACGCTCGGCGGCGGCAGCAAGACCGCCGTCTGCACCATCCCTCCGGGAGGTCCCGATTTCAGCCGCGTCTCGGCGCTCAATGCGCTCGGCTGGCGCATTGTTGACGAACACCTGCCCATCAAGGATGCCTGGCGCGATTTCGAAAGCATCCTGACGCTTCCCTCGGTGCCGCCCCTGCGGCTGCGTCTGCTGGTGGCATGCGCCAATGCGGCTTTCTGCCGCCTGTTCGAGGGAGACGCCGTTGCCATGGGCTTCGTTTTTCTCGCGACCCTTGCCGGCTTCTATGTACGCCAGAAGCTGACCGCCTGCGGCCTCAACCATAAGGTGGTCTTCATCATCGCGGCCTTTATCGCATCCCTGATCGCCGCTCCCGCCGTCATCTGGCAGCTGGGCTCCACTCCGCAAACGGCGCTGGGCGTCAGCGTGCTTTTCCTTATCCCCGGCATTCCCCTCATCAACGCCATGCACGACATTCTCGACGGGCATGTTCTCATGGGTATTGCCCGCGCCGTACAGGCCGGGGTGCTCATCGTCTGCATCGCCATAGGACTTTCCCTGACAATGATGCTTCTTGGAGTCTGGCTGCTGTGATGGATTTTCTCGCCCTTGTCGGCGCGGCCCTGGCCGACGCCGCCTTTGCCTTTGTGGCCTGTATCGGCTTTGCCCTCATCTCCAACCCCCCGGTCAAGATATGCCTTGTTGCGGGCATTCTCGCCGGGCTGGGACACATGACGCGCTTTCTGCTCCTCGACGGAGGCGTCGGCATCGGTCTGGGCTCCCTCTGCGGCGCCACGCTCATTTCCCTGCTCAGCATCCCCTGCGCCAGACGCTGGCACACGCCTGCGGAACTTTTTTCCTTTCCGGCGCTTCTGCCCATGATTCCGGGGATGTTTGCCTATAAGACCATCCTTGCGACCATGCAATTCCTCAGCGCCGACAAGGGACCGCTGCGCGAAGCCCTCCTCAGCGATATCTTCTTCAACGGGCTCACGACATTTTTTGTCATGTGCGGCCTCGTCATCGGCGCCATCGTGCCCCTCTTCGCCTTTCACAGGGAATCCATCCTTGTCCGCACCATCTGGCGCAAGGCCCATCCCAACGACGCGCAAAATACCGACCTTGATT
>CAJMRA010000105.1 GCA_905215675.1 uncultured bacterium
CGAAACGACAGGCCGTATGGTTTGAAATGCAAAGCATTTCAAACTAAAAATGCTCCAAGGTCCTGTTGACACCTCGCAGCTTGCTGGGGGAAGGGAAACCCCTCATCCCTGCTTCGGCGTTCCCTCGTCCTTCAGGGCGCGCACCCGCAATACCAGACTATCCCCGGGCAGGGCTCCCGCAACAATGACGGCGGTTCCGCTTGCCAGCTGTTCCCCGGGAGTCTCCCCTACGGCCCGCCAGAAGGACCCCCCTATTTCCACCACTCCCGGCCGGTCGCCGGAAATGTCTTCGCACAGGCGGCCCCGCTGCCCCGTCAGGGGATGCGTCATGCTGTCGCCCGCAGCCACGGTCTTTCCTCCGAAAAGTGAACGCCAGCGCCGACGCGCGACAACGAGACTCAGCAGGGACATGACGGCGAAGCAGACGGCCTGCAGGACGGGGTCCGCGACGACAAGAGCCGCAAGCGCCGTCAGCAGCGCCCCCAGAGCGAAGAAAAGAAAAACCCCGATGGGAAAACAGGCTTCCACAATACCGCATATCAGGGCCGCAATGAGCCAGCCTGTGGCGCTCATGGTCTCTCCTTGGGCAGTAGGGCATGTTCAGTTTGAAACGCCGTGCGTTTCAAATCCGCCTGTCGTTTCGCGGAAAAAACGCGGTTTTTCCGCTCGCTTCGGGCCGGGCGGAGCTGTCCGCCGCCCTGCGTTTTTCCTTTTGCAAAGGCAAGCGCTCTCATTCCATACAGATTTCACGGATTCTACACGGATTCAATTTTCGCGTCTACACGCCGCCGTTGCAAGGAAACATGACGGCCCCGCCGGAGCGGGGCCGTGGTGAAACGCTCTCAACAAATGACACGCTCCCAGGACAGGAGCGCAAACCGGAAGCACAGGGGCAGGCGGCCGGGAAATTTCAGGATGCGGACGCCCCGCCCTTGTCGTCCGGGACATCTCCGTCCGGGATACGCTCCGGCTCGTCTTCCTCTTCCTGTCCGGCGCACACCTTCAAGATGCTAACCCCCTTCGACAGACGGCTGCCGACAACGACAACGGCGGTTCCGTAAGGCAAAACGCCTTGGGATTCGTCCGCCTCGGCCGGCCAGTTCTCATAATCAATCTCCACATAGCCCGTTTTCCCCGGCTGTATCTCTCCGGGCATGACAAAGCCCCGTTTCCCAATCAGCAGGCGTCCCACGTCCTTATATCCCATCCTTGCCAGAAACGACGGTGAGGTCATCATCAGACCGAGCAGAAACAGGAACGAGAAAAGGAAACAGACAACCTGCCAGACAAGGGAAGGCGTCAGCAGGGAATACCCCACAGTCAGCATGGCAGCCAGTCCCCAAGGAATAAAAATTCCCAGGGGAAAGACGATTTCCGCCGACAGGATCAGCAAGCCCGAATACCCCCAGAACAGGTACTGGAACTCCCCGCCGCTGTAAATCGCATACATGCCCTCCTGAATCAGGAGCAGCAGCGTTGCCGCCACACAGAGCATGATGCGGCGCGTCTTCATGCTTGCGGCAGCATGAAAGGAACACTGATAGACAAGAATGATAACGGCGACCACGAGGGCCAGGATTGCCTTCCCTATAACAATAAGTACAGTAAGCAGACCATCAAGCATACATTTCTCCCGTACATGAAGGCAAAACGCTCTCATTTTCAAGACAGGAGCGCAAACCGGAAGCACAGGGACGGGCGGCCGGGAAATTTCAGGATGCCGACGCCCCTCCCTTGTCGTCCGGGACATCTCCGTCCGGGATACGCTCCGGCTCGTCTTCCTTTTCCTGTGCGGCACGCACCTTCAAGATGATGCCCCCCTTCGACAGACGGCTGCCGACAACAACGACGGCGGTTCCGTACGGCAACACGCCTTCGGATTCGTCCGTCTCGGCCAGACAGTCCACATTATTAATCATCACAAGGCCTATTTTCCCCGGATGCATCTCTCTGGCAAAGCCCCGTTTCCCGAGCACCAGACGCCCCACGTCCTTGTATCCCATCCTTACCAGAAACGACGGAGAGGTCATCAGCAGACCGAGCAGAAACAGGAACAAGAAAAGGAAACAGACAACCTGCCAGACAAAGGAAGGCGTCAGCAGGGAATACCCCGTAGTCAACATGGCAGCCAGTCCCCAGGGAATGAAAATCCCCAGGGGACAGACGACTTCCGTCCCCAGAATCAGCGCGCTCGAGAGAGCCCAGAACATGGTCTGGAACTCCTCGCCGCTGTAAATCGCATACAAGCCATCCTGAATCAGGAGCAGCAACGTCGCCGCCACACAGAGCATGATGCGACGCGTCTTCATTGTTGCGTCAGCAATAAAGGAATATTGATAAGCTAAAATGATAACGCCGACCACACAGATCAGAATTACCCCCCCTATACCAATAAGTATAGTAAGCAGACCATCAAGCATAGATTCATTTCTCCCGTACATGATTATGCAGGACGCCGTACAAGGGAAAACGCAAGGCAGCGACACAGCGCCGCCCGGCCCGAAGAGGGCGGCAAGAACAAGGCAAAATGCTCTAACGAAAAAAGGCAGTTACGTTTCCGTAACTGCCTGATATTTCTGGTACCGGGAGCGAGACTTGAACTCGCAAGGGCGTGAACCCGGCGGATTTTGAGTCCGCTGCGTCTACCAATTCCACCATCCCGGCGAAAGCAACGAAAACAAGCCTACATCAAAGGCCGGTCAAGGTCAAGGGGCAAATCGGAAGCTAGCGGCGCTTGCGGCACATCAGATAGATTGCATAGATACAAACGATGATGCCGATCCCTGAATAGAGGATACCGTCTATCGCCACTGGGGCCTCCTTCACGCAGCGCCGCACGGGCGGAAAAACAATTAGAGCATATTCAGTTTGAAACGCGTTGCGCTTCAAACCATACGGCCTGTCATTTCGCGGAAAAAACGCGGTTTTTCCGCTCAGTTCGGGCCGGGCGGCGCTGTGCCGCCGCCCCGCATTCACGCAGGGGAAAAGAAACAGGGGCGTCGTCTCCTGCCGGCAGGAGACGCTGTGCGCTCACACAGGGAATGATAGGCTTTTTTCCCGTGCTCGTCCATTGATGCGGCCGGGAAAGCGGGTAAAACTTTTTGCCCGTTTCCCGCTTCGGCAGACGCGCGGGGGAGTCTCCCGGGCCATGCCCGGACACGACGAAGCCGGGCTCAACGGCCTCGTTCCGACCTCTGGGGAAGTTGCGCCGACAGGCGGATCGCCAGTTCGGCCTGTTCGGAGGAAGCGCCGACCTCGCCGTCCAGCTTGGCCCGGCGCACGGCCCGCAGGATTTCTCCGAACTGCGGACCGGGACGCAGGCCCAGCGCGATCAGATCCCTGCCGGTGATATCGGCCTTTTCCCGCCGCCATTGGGTGATATAGCGCGACATGACGCGCCGTTGCGGGTCATCCTCGCCGCCCTGGGCCATCAGCGCCAGCAGGCCTTCTATACTGACGGGTTCCAGCCGCTCGTCCAGCGCGCTGACCCGGGCTTCGCCGCCTTCCTCCCGCGCGCGCAGCCAGCGGGTCAGTCCCGTGGACGCGTTGCGCATGGTTTCCCGCCCCTGCATGATTTCCTGCTTGCGCTGGGGCGGCAGGCCCAGCGCCGTATAACAGGCCGAGGCGTCGCGGAAATTGAAGTTGTTGCACAGGCCGAGGAAAAAGACAATCCAGCCTTCGGCGCTTTCCTCAAAATACAGCATCCTGTACCAGGAAAAAATCTCGCCGAGCCGACGCAGAAAGGCCCGGCGCGACGGATTCAGTTGCAGCAGGGGATGAATGGCCGCAAGAATGCCGAGAGAATCCAGCATGAACAGGCATTCCGTGGCCGTGGGTTCTTCACAGATGATGGAAAATTCATGAAACAGCCGCGCCGGGGAGAGGCGCTCGAACAGCTTGAGCGACAGCGCGTTCTTGATCAGCTTTTCCGAGGCCTGCGCGATGCGGAAGCCGTAGCGCTGCGCAAAGCGCACCGCCCGCAGGCAGCGCGTGGGATCTTCCACGAAGCTCAGGGTGTGCAGCACCCGGATGACGCCGTCCCGCAGGTCCCGCTGGCCGCCGAAGAAATCCACCAGCTGCCCGAAGGGCGTGGAATCCAGCCGCACGGCAAGGGCGTTCATGGAAAAGTCGCGCCGTACCAGATCCATCTTGATGGAGGAGGCCTCCACCGTGGGCAGGGCCGCCGGATGCTCGTAGTATTCAAGGCGCGCCGTCGCCACATCGACGCGGCATTCCTTGCCGTCTTCCTCATAGATGACCACGCAGGTCAGAAACTTGGGATGCTCGCGCACGCGACCGCCCAGCACTTCGGCCAGCCGATGGGCCAGACGGCTCCCGATGTCGTTGCCGCGCCCCTCGGCCACAAGGTCCACGTCGTTATTGGGCTTGCCCAGCAGCAAATCCCGCACGAAGCCGCCCGCCACATAAACGCGCATGTCCAGCTCGCGCCCGATTTTTCCGGCTGTTTCCAGCAGGCGCAGCACATTGCGCGGCAGACGATCGCGCATCAGCTTGGCCAGGCTGCGCGTCTTGCCGCCGGAGGAGGACGCGCCCCGCAGGGTTTCCGGCTCGCTGGCGAACAGGTTGATCAGGTCCGTACGCGTCACGACGCCCACCACGGCGTCGTTCTCCACAATGGGCACGAGGCGCTGACGTCCGTCCACGATGATGGCGGCCAGTTTGCTCAGCGGCGCGTCGGGAGGCAGGGTGCTGATACGGCGTACCATGTATTCGTCCACCCGGCTGTCGCCGAGACCGTGCACGCCCGCCCGGGAAGCCGTCTGCGCGTCCAGCAGGCCCACGCAGCGCCGCGTCCCCGGTTCAAAGACGGGAACGGCCTTGAGCCCGAAATGCAGCATCAGCATGTCGGCCTCGCTGATGGTGCGGTTGGCCTCGATACCGACGGCGGGGGAGGACATGTAATCGCGCGCGGCCTTGTCCCGTTCCGTCTGGGAATACAGGGCGCGCACGATGGCGTCGCGCACTTCGGCCAGCGTCATGGAACGCACGGAGGCCGAGGCCGCGTAGGCGTGGCCGCCGCCGCCGATGGCCGCGCAGACGGCCCCCACGTCCACGGCCTTGCTGCGACTGCGCGCCACCACCTGAATGCGATCGTCCATGCGGCCGATGGCAAACAGGATCTCGAACTTTTCCATCTCCATGACCTGCTGCGCCAGATAGGCGAAGTCCCCCAGATAATGCTCCAGGTCCACTTCGGCCACCACCACGGATTCGCCGCTGATGACATAGGTCTGGGCCGATTCCAGCAGGGCGTTCAGGGCGCGGACATGCAGGCTCGTCAGTTCGTGCGCCGCCAGCTCGTCAATCCGGTTCACGTCCATGCCCCGCGACAGCAGCCAGGCCGCCGCCATGAAATCCTTTTCGGACGTGGAACTGTAGGTGAAGGACCCCGTATCGCCGTAGATGCCGAGGCCCAGCAGGGTGGCTTCCCCGGCGTCCGGGATAATGTTTTCGTCCTTCAGGCGCAGGACGAGCAGGGCGGTCACGGAACCGGCTATCTCCACATGCGAAACGTCGCAGCGTATGTCGTTGGGCGTGTCGGGATGATGATCCCAGACTTCCACGAACACATCCTCGCGATCCAGCAGGGGCGCCACATGGCTCAGACGTTCGCGCTGGCGCGTGTCCACGGCCACAAGGCGACCCATCGCGGAGAAATCCAGATCCGACAGTTCGACGAAATTATAGGTCTTTCGCAGGGTTTCATCCTGCACGACGGCCTGGAGGCCGCGATCCTGCGTTCCCGGGAAAAGCAGCAGGCAGCCCGGATACAGCCGCCGGGCCGCAATCATGGCCGCAAAGGCGTCAAAATCCGCATTGGCATGACAGGTGACGAGCGTGGGAACGGCGTCGGCGTTGTTCACTCCTGACTCCGGGGATGATATTTCCTGTGAATGGCGCGCAGGCGATCCGCCTGAACGTGGGTATAGATTTCCGTGGCGCTGATGTCCGCATGCCCCAGCAGCATCTGCACGGAACGCAGATCCGCGCCGCCTTCCAGCAGATGGGTGGCAAAGGAATGCCGGAACGTGTGCGGCGAGACGCTCCGGCGTATGCCCGCCTGTTCCACATATTTCTTGACCATCTTCCAGACATACTGACGCGTCAGGGCCCGCCCGGAACGATTGACGAACAGGGCGTCCCCCTCCGGATGGAACAGGGGCCGCCAGTGCGCCGTATACTGCTCCAGCAGTCCCAGCATCAGCCCGTGGAGCGGGACAAGACGTTCCTTTGCGCCCTTGCCCCAGACGCGGATCAGGCCGCGCTGCCTGTCCACATCGCCCACGGCAAGCCCGCACAGCTCGGAGACGCGCACGCCGCAGGCGTAGAGAAGCTCCAGCATGCAGCGATCCCGCACGCCGCTTTTTTCATCGGCCCGCGGCGCGGACAGCACCCGCTCCATCTCTTCCCGGCTCAGCACTTCCGGCAGACGCTGCGGAAGTCTGGGGTTTTCCATCAGTTCCGTCGGATTCCGCGCGACGACGCCTTCCTCCCCCGCAAAGACGAAAAAGGAACGCAGGGCCGAAAGACGCCGGGCCAGCGTCCGCCCGGTACACCCGCGCGATCGCAGCCAGGCCAGATACAGAAAGATGGTACGCTCCTCCAGCGGCGCGTCGTCGCCCAGCTCGCCCAGAAACAGAAGGAAATCGTCCAGATCCTGCGAATAGGCCTGTACCGTATTGGTGGAAAGTCCCCGCTGCGCCAGCAGGCTGTCCGCCCATCGTCCCGCAAGAGCGCGCAGCTTTCCGCGCAGTCCCGGCATTCCGGGGAGTTGTTCTTCCGTCATGGGCTTAATGTATGTTCTTTTTCCCCTTGCGGCAACCGGGGCCGTTCGCCGCGCCCCGCCGTTTGACAGGGGGGGAAGGGAGGGCCTATGCTCGTTTCTTCCCGGATGACGCCTGTTTCCGGGGAAAGGAGAGCGCCCGATGCCCACCCCCGCCTATGTCTGCCTCGGCTCCAACACACCGGATGCCCCCGCCCGGATGGACGCGGCCCTGCGCGGCCTGCGCGAACTGCCCCATGCCGCGCTGCAAGACGTCTCGCCGCGCTATGAAACGGAGCCGCAGGACTATGCAAATCAGCCCTGGTTTCTCAATCAGGTCGCGGCGCTCGCGCTGGAGGACGACCGCTGGACGCCGGAACGCCTTCTGGACGCGCTGCTGACCCTGGAACGGGACCTCGGGCGCGTGCGCAGTCCCGATCCGGCGCTGCGCTACGGCCCCCGCGCCATTGACATTGATCTGCTGATCTTCGGCGACGAACGGCGCGCCACGCCTTTCTGTACCCTGCCGCATCCGCGCATGACGCAACGCGCCTTTGTCCTGCTTCCCCTGCGGGATGTGGCGCCCGCGCTGCGCGTGGAAGGCAGGACGGCGGATCAGCATCTGGCGCTGCTGCGCTGGCGCTGCGAAGGACGCCGAATTTTCCAGTGACGGGCGGGCCTCCGTGTGCTATGCCTGTTTCCAGAACATAAGGAAGGCGGCATGTTCCCGCAGCCGCGCGACAAGGAGTGCTCATGATCAAATGGATAGTTCTGGCCCTTGCGGCCTATCTGCTGTACCGCATGTTCGCCAATGACTTTCTGAAGAAAAAGAAGGCGGACGACAAGGAAAACGCCGCCGACATGGAACGCAAGATTGCCGCCGGAGAAATGGTCAAGGACCCGGAATGCGGCGTCTATGTTTCGACGGACGGCGGCATCACCGTCCGCGACGGCGAAACGGTCTACCGCTTTTGCAGCTATGAATGCCGCGACAAGTTCCTGAAGCGTCTTGAACAGAAGGGACGGGAGATTCCCGCCCGCACGCAGGACGACGAGGAATAGAGCGTTTTACCTTTGAAAAGACAAGAGGCAG
>CAJMRA010000106.1 GCA_905215675.1 uncultured bacterium
CCATCCTTCCCCCAACGCGCTTTTTCAGAGGGGACACAGGCCAGGCGGCAAGTACCTTTCAAAGGTTATGTGTCGCCTGTATTTTCTATTTATTTGAAATAAATAGAAAAATAGGGAGCGTCATATGAAACCCCGTCTTTTCCTGTTCGCGCCTCCGGCGGGAAAGGAAAAAGACGGGGTTTCCGTCTTTTAGAGCATTTTCAGTTTGAAATGCTTCGCATTTCCAACCATACGGCCTGTCGTTTCGCGGAAAAAGCGCGGTTTTTCCGCTCACTTTGGGCCGGGCGGCGCTGTGCTGCCGCCTCGCGTTTCACCTTTTTCAAAGCTGAAACGTTCTAACGGACAGGAACCGGACGGAACGCCGACGGCGGCGTTTCGTCCGGTTCCGCATTCGTGCGGCGGGGCGCGGCGGAAATCCGGTTGCGCCCCGTGGTTGCGACCGTGAAAAAGCCGCCCGACGACCGGCGTTTGAAACGCGTCGCATTCCAAACCCGGCGGCCTGTGTCTCTCTGAAAAAGCGCGTTGGGGGAAGGATGGGGTTCCCTTCCCCCCGGAAGAACGATCTAGCGTCTGCCGGCGTGCTGAAGGCGATCGCGCAGGATGATGGCGGCGAGGTTGATGCCGAGTACCAGGACGATGAGAACAAGTCCTGTTCCGTACTGAAGGGGGCGGGTCTTTTCTATTTCCGTACCGGCGGTTGCCAGAACATACATGTGATAGGGCAGGGACATGACGGGACTCAGCAGGGAGTCGGGCAGTCTGGGCGTGAAGAAGACGGCGGCGGTGAACATGATGGCGGCCGTTTCTCCCGCGGCGCGTGCCACGGCGAGGATGGCGCCGGTCAGCATGCCGGGCAGGGCGCAGGGCAGGACGACGCGGGCGATGGTCTGCGACTTGGACGCCCCCAGACCGAGCGAGGCTTCACGGTAGGAATCCGGGACGGAACGCAGGGCTTCCTCCGCCGTGCTGATGATGACGGGCAGGGTCAGCACCGCCAGCGTGAGAATACCCGAGAGCAGCGACACGCCGAGACCGCAGAAGGTGACGAAGAAGGACAGGCCGAAGAGGCCGAAGATGACCGACGGCACGCCCGCAAGGTTGTTGACGCCGAGACGGACCCAGGAGGCGAAACGGCTGCGCCCCGCGTATTCGTGGAGATAGACGGCCGAGCCCACGCCCAGGGGAAAGGAGATGCAGAGGGAACCGAGCGCCAGCAGGGCCGTCCCGATGATGCAGGGCAGGATGCCGCCTTCGGTCATCATGTTGCGGGGAGGTTCCGTCAGGAACGTCCAGGAGAGCGCGGGCAGGCCCTGCGCGACAAGAAAGACGCAGATGCCGATCAGGGCCAGAACATTGACGGCGGCCGTCGCCCGCAACAGCCCGAACATGAGGCCCTGCACAAGGAGTCGGCGCGCGGGGGACGATTCCATGGATGCGGAAGTGCGCATACGTTTCACCTTTCAAAAATCCGTTACAGTCCTGAAGACCCGGCCATACGGTGTTTTTCCGCGATGCGGGAGGCCACGATATTGAATGCCAGCGTCAGCAGAAAGAGGACGATGCCGATGGCAAAGAGCGCGTGATAATGCTCGCTGCGGAAGGGGGTTTCCGCCATTTCCGCCGCAATGGAGGCGGGCATGGGGCGTACCGGATCGAGCAGCGATTCCGGCAGGATGGCCGCGCCGCCCGCCACCATGAGCACGACCATGGTTTCCCCGATGGCGCGCGACATGCCGAGCATGACGGCCGTGCCGATGCCGGAGAGGGCGGCGGGCACGACGACGCGGCGAATGGTCTGCCAGCGCGTGGCCCCAAGCGCCAGGGACGCCTCGCGCAGGGAGCGGGGAACGGCATGCAGCGCGTCTTCCGACACGGAACAGATGGTCGGCACGCTCATGATGGCCAGCACCAGCGAGGCGTTGAGCAGATTCAGGCCCGAGTCCGCTCCCAGGTAGTCCTGAAGAAAGGGGGCCACCACGACCATGCCGAGGAAGCCCAGCACCACGGAAGGCAGGGCGGCCAGCAGTTCCACGAAGGGCTTGATGATGCGGCGCGCCGCCGGGGGAGCCAGTTCGTTGAGGTAGACGGCCGTCATGACTCCCAGGGGCACGGCCAGCAGGGAGGAGAGCAGGGTCACGGCCAGCGAGGCGACAAGCAGCGGGAATATACCGAACAGACCGGGATCTTCGGTGGGGTACCACAGCATGCCGCCCAGAAATTCCAGCGGGGAATGCGTGCCGAACAGGGGCAGACCTTCCAGAAAGAGAAAAAGCACAATGCCTGCCAGCGCCAGCAGGGAGCTGCCCGCCACGGCTGCCAGAACATAGCGGACGCAATCTTCTTTACCCAATCGCATGCGGCTGTCCTTGGATGGTGAAATGGAGAGGGGAGACAAGTCTGCGCTTCGGCAGGACGGCGCGCGGCGTTCCCGGGGAGATGCCGGGCCGCCGGGGCCCGCGCGGGACGGCGGCCCGTTCGGGCGGAAAGGCCGCCGCCGCGCCGGAACGGCGTCCGCGGGGGAAGAACAGCCCTCCCCTGCGGAGCGGGCACGCCTGGAGCATCTTCCGTTTGAAACACGTTGCGTTTCAAACGGCCGGGCGGCGCGGCCGCCTCGCGTTGTATCTTTTTCAAAGATACAACGCGCTATCGGGCAAGCGGCACGAAGCCCACGGCGCGGACGTCCTTCTGTCCCTTGTCCCGGGCAAGCAGATAGTCCACAAAGAGTTTGGCATCGCCGGCGGGTGCGCCGTTGGTGAAGATGTAGAGTTCGCGGGCGATGGGCCACTGACGGGACAGGGCCGTTTCGGCGGATGCGGTCATGTCGTTGACGCGCAGGCCCTTGACGCCGCTGTTGAGGTAGCCGAGCCCCAGATATCCGATGGCGTTGCGGTTCTTGGAAACAGCCTGGGAAACGGCGCCGTTGGAGGCCTGCATGAGAGCGGCGGGCGTCACGCGGGTCTTCTTCATGATCAGTTCGTGCCAGCTTTCAAAGGTGCCGGAAGACGTGTCGCGCGAGATGACCACGATCCGGGCGTCCTCGCCGCCCACGTCCTTCCAGTTTTTGATCTTTCCGGCATAAATATCGGCAAGCTGCTGTACGGACAGATTGTCAACCTTGTTGGAAGGATGCACCACGGGCACGATGGCGTCCACGGCAATGGCCGTGCGCTGCGGGGACACGCCGTTCTTTTCGGCGGCGGCTTTTTCCTTGTCCTGAATATCGCGGCTGCTCATGGCGATGTCGCACTGCTTTTCAATCAGCGCCTTGATACCATTGCCGGAGCCGCCGCCGGAAATGCTCAGGTGTACGGAAGGATGCGAGGCCATGAAGGCTTCGCCGGCTTTCTGCACAACGGGCAGCACGGTGGTGGAACCGTTGATGGTCAGATCCCCGGCGGAGACAGGGGCGGCCAGACTGACGGCCGTGAAGGCGGCGGCGCACAGCATACCGAATTTCATGGAATGACTCCTTGTGTAAAGAGGTTGTCGTCGAGAGGGGAAATTCCTTTCGCGAATCCCTTATTGCGAGGGGATGTGACGGTTGTGTGACGGGAGCAAGAAAAGACGACGACAACACAAAGGCGTTTATCTTCGGCTGGTTGCGTCTTTCGATGGGCTTTGCCGGACGGAAGGCGGCTTGTCACCCTATTGTCACATGTTCGCCCCGCGCATGTCGCGCGGAAAGGGTGAAGTGTGCCTGTCCTGAAAAGGAAAGAGGTCATGGACAAGAAGAAAATCCTTATTGTGGAAGATGAGGCCGATATCCGCGAACTGCTGCGCTATCATCTGGAGCGGGAAGGTTTCGAGGTGCTGGAGGCGGGGGACGGCCCCGCCGGTCTGGCGCTGGCCCGCACGGAGCAGCCCGCGCTCATGCTGCTGGACGTGATGCTGCCCGGCATGGACGGCTTCGACGTGCTGCGCGGTCTGGCCACGGAAGAGGGTCCGGCGGTGCCGGTGCTGCTGCTGACGGCGCGCGGCGAGGAAGTGGATCGCGTGGTAGGCCTTACGCTGGGGGCCGACGACTATGTGGTCAAACCGTTCAGCGTGCGGGAACTGATGCTGCGGGTCAAGGCCATTCTGCGGCGGCAGGAGCGCGTCAGGACGGGAACGGTGTTGCGGCATCACGGTATCGCGCTGGATACGGAGCGGCATCGCGCCAGCGTCAATGACGAACCCGTGACGCTGACAGCCACGGAATTCCGCCTGCTGGAGGATTTGCTGCGCCACAGCGGCGCCGTGCGCACGCGCGAACAGCTGCTCAACGCCGTCTGGGGCTACTCCTTCGAAGGCTATGCCCGTACGGTGGACACGCATGTCCGCCGTTTGCGCGCCAAGCTGGGCGCAGCCTCGGCCGTTGTGGAAACCGTGCGCGGCGTCGGCTATCGGCTGAAGGAAGACTGATCCTGCGGGACATACATCATCGGGGAACGGCGGACGGCGTTCCGGCGGACGCCGCGACGGCGGAGGGAATCATGGTATACGGGAAAGGGCTGTCATTCCGGGCCCGTGTGTTCTGGGCGATTTTTCTGGTGGGGCTGCTGTCGGTCGGTCTGAGTCTGTTTTATGCCAGAATGCTGCTGGAGGAAAAACAGATGGGATCGGCACGGGAGGACCTGCTGCGCGAATGCCGTATGGCGGCGTCCCTGTACGCGGCGCAGGCCGGAGAGGGCTGGGACGTGCATGCCCTGCTGCGTCTGCTGGGGCATGTCAAGGCCCGCGTTTCCCTTGTGGACGCTTCCGGAACGGTACGCGCCGAATCCAGCGCCAGCCTTGACGAACGGGAACTGGACAACCACAACGACCGGCCGGAAATCATGCAGGCGCGGGCCGCGGGCGAAGGCTACGCCGTGCGGGAAAGCGGCAGCCTGAGCGAGCCCTTTGCCTATGCGGCCCATTTGCTGCCCGACGGTTCCGTGCTGCGTCTGGCCGTGCCGCTGGCCGATCTGCTGGACGACATCGACAGCCGGTTGAGCGTGCTGTCGCGTCTGGCCGTGGCGGCCCTGGCGCTGTCCGCCCTGCTGGCCGCGCTGATTTCCGGCGCGCTGCGCCGTTCCGTGGATCATATGGTCAACGCCGTGACGGCCATAGCCCGGGGGAATTTCCATCGTCGCCTGCGGCACGTGCCGGGCGAGGAGTTTGCGCCGCTGGCCGAGGCCGTGAACGCCATGGCGCACAATATCGAGGAACAGATCGGCTACGCCGCGGATCAGGCCGCCCAGCTGGAAAGCGTGCTGACCATCATGGGGGACGGCGTGCTCGTACTGGACAGGCAGGGGAATGTGCGCCGGGTCAATCGCGCGCTGGAGCGCGTCTTCCCCGAAGTTTCCCGGTCGCTGGGGCAGCCGCTCATCAAGTGCATTCCCGTGCCCTGCCTGCAGAGCGCCGTGGAAACCCTGCTGGCATCCTCGTCTTCCGACGCGCAGACCGTCATGCACGTGCCGCTGGAACTGCCTTCGGGACAGAATTTTTCCGTGCGTCTGGCGCGCGCCGACGATGTGGATGTGCGCGTGGGCGTGGTGGCCGTATTCCACGACATTACCGAACTCATGCGTCTGGAGCGTGTGCGCCGGGATTTCGTGGCCAACGTCTCCCACGAGCTGCGGACGCCGCTGACGGCCATACAGGGCTATGCGGAAACCCTGATGGAAGTGGAGGACCCCCGCCAGTGCCGTCATTTTGCGGAGATTATCCACAAGCACGGCAGCTATCTTTCCGCCATGACGAAGGATTTGCTGGCGCTGGCGCGGCTCGAAAGCGTGGACGGCAGTCTGGAACTTGCGCCGACCCCGCTGGAGGAGGTCGTCATGCAGGCGCAGACCATCTGCGCCGATCAGTGCGCCCGGCGTCATGTGGGTCTTGCGGTGGATATTCCCGCCGGGATGGTGGTCATGGCGCATGACGAAAGCCTCGGCATGGTGTTTCGCAACATCTTTGAAAACGCCTGCCGCTTTTCTCCCGAAAACGGCACGGTGCGCGTGAGCGCGCGTCGGGAAGGACCCATCGTCATTGTCCGCGTGGTGGACGACGGTCCCGGCATCGCTCCCGAGCATCTGGAGCGCGTTTTTGAACGTTTTTACCGGGTGGAAGCCCATCGCGGCCAGCAAAGCACGGGGCTGGGGCTGGCCATCTGCAAACATGTGGTGGAGCGGCATGGCGGCCGCATCTGGGCGGAAAGTCCCGCTCAGGACGGCAGTACGGCCATCGTCCTTACCCTTGCGGCGGCGCAGGAAGCGGAACTGGTTTCCCGGGATGCGTCGGACGCGAGCAATTCCGGTCGCGCAGGCGACGCCGATGGAGTCGAGGAATGAGCATTACGATGGAAGCGCGGGACGTGAGCGTCTTTTACGGCGATCACAAGGCCCTGCATAACGTGAACCTCTCTTTTGAAAGCGGCAGGGTCACAGCCCTGATTGGTCCGTCCGGCTGCGGCAAGTCGACATTTTTGCGCTGCCTGAACCGCATGAACGATCTTGTGCCCAATGCCCGCGTGGAGGGCGTGATCGAACTGGACGGCGAAAATGTCAACGCGCCGACCGCCAATGTGGCGTCGCTGCGGCGGCGGGTGGGCATGGTGTTTCAGAAGCCCAATCCCTTTCCCAAGAGCATCTTCGAAAATGTGGCCTACGGGTTGCGCGTCAACGGCATGAAAGACGAGAACGCCATTGCCGAACGTGTGGAAACCGCCCTGATCCGCGCCGCCCTCTTCAATGAGGTCAAGGACCGGCTGCACTCCTCCGCCCTGGGCCTTTCCGGCGGCCAGCAGCAGCGCCTGTGCATTGCCCGCGCCCTGGCTGTCGAGCCGGAAGTGCTTCTGATGGACGAACCCGCCAGCGCGCTGGACCCCATAGCCACCCGTCACGTGGAAGAAAGCGTCATGGAACTGAAGAGCGGCCTGGCCATCGTCATCGTGACGCACAGCATGCAGCAGGCCGCGCGCATTTCCGATGAAACCGCATTCTTTTATATGGGCAGGCTCATCGAGCACGGCGAGACGGACGTTATCTTCACCCGCCCCGCCCAGAAACAAACCGAAGATTACATCACAGGCAGGTTCGGTTAATGGAAAGCGTTTTTTGTGAGGATTCGTCGCGGCAGATGCTGGCGACCCTGCGGACGCGTCTGCTCGTCATGTTCGCGCATGTGGGCATAGCGCTGGATGAGAGCGGCAAGGCGCTGGCGCAGGACGACGCCGCCCGTGCGCTGGCCGTGCAGGAAGGCGACGCGGTCATTGACGATCTGGAAAACGAGATAGACGAGCTTTGTCTGCGCGTCATGGCGCGCCTGCAGCCTGTGGCCGGGGACCTGCGCTTTGTGGTGGCCGCGCTGCGTATGGTCGTGGATCTGGAGCGCATCGGCGACGAGGCCGCGGCCATTGCCGAGCGCGTGCTTCTGCTGCACGAACTGCCCATTCACGAGGAGGACATGCGTCGCCTTCGGGAAATGTTCGCCCAGGCCCGCGCCGCCTTTGCCCAGGCGTCCGACGCCTTCCGCGAGGAAGACGCCGAGGCGGCCCTCAACCTGCGCGCCGATGAGGATGACGCCCTGCAGGCGGAAGTGGCCCTGTTGCAGGCCCTCATGCCCATGCCCGGCGAGGACGGCAAGGTTTCCGGCGATCCGCGGGCGGCCATCCACGCCATGCTGATCGTGCGCTCCCTGACGCGCATCTGGCGGCGTTCCGCCAATATCGCGGAGCAGATTTATTTCATGCGCCACGGCGCCAGCCTCAAGCACGGCCGGGTGAAGTAGCGCGTTCCGGAGTGTTTTGTCTTTGAACCGACAGGTTGAGGATTGAGATTCAGGGGGAGGGGAATCCCCTCATCTCTGCTGTCGATGCCCGTAGCTTCCTTCGTCGCAACGGGCACGGCC
>CAJMRA010000107.1 GCA_905215675.1 uncultured bacterium
GAGAGGGTGGTTCCCCTCCCCCAGGCCCCCACCCCTCCCCCAGCGCGCTTTATTCAGGAGGATGACGGAGTGCGGGAACGCGTGCGACAAGGCCTGCGTCGCCGTCCCCCGGCGGCGCCGCCTCGCGTTTTGTTGCGCTTATCCGGCGGCGGCATCCTTCTTCGTTTTTTTCGGGGCCGGTTCGGCGGCATCCTTGGTTTTCTTTTCCTTGACCTTCGGGGCGCTTGTCTTGCGGGCGCGGGCGGGTTCGGCGGCGTCCTTTCCGGTCGCGGTCCTGCGGGCGCGGGCGGGCCTGGCGGCGGCGTCTTCCGCCGTGTCCTTCGGGGCGGCCGCCGTCCTGCGCGGCCGTCGGGGAGCGGGCGCGGCGTCGGCCTGTTCCCTGTCCTTCGGCGCGGGCGCGTTGCCGGTCGCCGGGGCCGCCGGGGCCGGGGCGGACTGCCGGACGCCGAGGGCGTCGTCGAGACGCAGGGTGAAGTCCGCAAGGACGTTCATATAGTTGATGTAGGCGTCATAGGGTGTGCCGTAGGGATTGAAGTAGCTGTGAACGTCGCCGTCGGCAAACCACTTGGTGCACATGTAATAGAAGTGGTCGGAGGTTTGCAGCCGCTGCCAGGTGCGGAGCATGCCGGGATTGCCGAGGCTCCTCACCCTGTCTTCCAGACGGTAGACGGCCTCGATGGCGTCGTGCTGCATGTCGTTGCCCAGCCAGGCTGTCAGGTCACGTTCGGCGTCGGCCCAGGACATGAAGTTGTTCACGTCCAGTTCGGCCACGGGCTCGTGGCGGTCGGCCGCCTCGGAGGGCGTGACGAAGCCGAAGCCGGGCAGGCGCAGGATATAGTCCGGCAGGGCCTCCATGAACTGGAAAATGCCGGTGGTTTCCCACTGATGTTCGCCGAACGTCTCGTAATCCATGAACAGGTTGATGAGATTGCCGGTGGCCACGGCGGCCTGCGCCCACTGGGTGAACTTGTCCGCCGTGAGGGGAAACTCCGGCCACTGATGGTTGGAGAAGCGGAAGGCGATGTCGTCGGACAGGCTGTAATTCTTGAGCAGCAGCTTGATCTTCCGGCATCCGGCGGGGCGGTAGACATAATTGGGACTGCGCCAGCCGAGCACGTGATCCGCGCCTTCGGCTAGAACGGCCTTGTAGCCCATGTCCTCCACGGCGCGGGCCAGCGCGTTGTTGTAGATCAGCTCCGTATTGCGGAAGACCGCGGGCCGCACGCCGAACAGCTCCTCGATGCGGTCGTCGTGTTCCCGGACCTGCGCGCGGAATTCCTCCGGCGAATAGAGAAAGGACAGGGAATGCGCGTAGGTTTCGGAGAGCAGTTCCACGCAGCCGGTGGCCATGAGTTCGCGGTAGCTCTGGATGACTTCGGGCGCGTAGGCCTCGAACTGATCCAGCGCCGTGCCGGAAATGGAGAAGCTCACCTTGAAGCGCCCCTCGTGGCGGCGGATGAGCCGGAGCAGCAGGGCGTTCATGGGCAGGTAGCACTTGCGGGCCACCTTGAGGAGAATGCCGCAGTTGGCGTCCTCGTCCTCGTAGAAGGGGCTCCGGCCGATGTCGAAAAAGGTATAATGGCGCAGGCGATAGGGCTGATGCACCTGAAAATAGAAGCAGATGGCGGACATGGTTTATCTTCTCCCGGCGATGAGGCGATCGTAGGCGGCGCGCAGCTTGACGGCGGCGTTTTCCCAGCGGATGTTCTTCAGTTCCTCGCGGCAGTTGCGCACCTCTTCCGCCGCCAGTACGGGATAACTCAGCAGGGCGCAGATCTTGTTGGCCATTTCCCGCACGTCCCAGAAATCGACCTTGATGGCGTTACGCAGCACTTCCACCACGCCCGACTGGCGCGAGACCAGCACGGGCACGTCGCAGGCCATGGCTTCCAGCGGCGCGATACCGAAGGGCTCGGACACGCTCGGCATGACGTAGAGATCGCTCATGGCATACATGCGGTCCACGTCCCGGTTGCGCAGGAAGCCCGTAAAGTGAAAGCGGCTGCCCATGCGCAGCTGCGCCACGCGGCGCACCATGTTGGGCAGCATGTCGCCGCTGCCCGCCATGATGAAGCGGGTATCCGGCAGGCGATCCAGCACCAGCCGGGCGGCTTCCACAAAATAGTCGGGGCCTTTCTGGTAGGTGACGCGCCCCATGAAGAGCACGCGCTTTTCCTTCCGGCACAGGGGCGGGATCGGATAGTTGCGGTCGATGTCGCCGCGCTCCACGGCATTGTGGATGACTTCGATCTTGTCGCCCGGAATGCCGTAGAATTCCATGATTTCATGGCGCGTATAGGCGCTGACGGCCACCACCAGATCGGCGGCCTCCATGCCCGCGCGTTCCAGATCGGCAATGGCGGTATTGACGTTGTCGCCGCTGCGGTCGTGTTCCAGCGCGTGGGCGTGGGCCACCAGCGGCTTGCCGGTCAGCCGCTTGACGAGAATGCCCGCGGGGTAGGTCATCCAGTCGTGTACGTGGATGACGTCGAAGTCCGTTTCAAGGGCGATGCTCGCGGCCGCGCGGGCGTAGCGCCACACTTCGGCCATGAGATCGGGCCCGTAACCGCCGTGCAGCTCCACCACGCTTTCGGCGTCCGCGGAGCAGGAAACCTCGCTGGTCCGGCGTTCCTCCACGGGAAAGAGCACCGAGCGGAAGCCGGGGTCTTCCCGGCGCACGCCGAGGCGGCGTTCCAGTTCGCGGATTTCCTGATCGTAGCCGCGCGGGGTCAGATAGGGGCGCAGGGGCGAGGCCACATGCCGCAGGCGGATGTGTTCCCGCCAGCCTTCCTCGTCAATGTCGCGGGGCAGGCCCAGCGCGGTCAGGCTTTGCTTCCACAGGGTCCGCAGGCGCGTGTCCCTGCGGGTTTCGCGCACGACATGGGGAATCCGGCGTCCCGAGGCAGACCAGACGTCCAGCCCGTCCTGCACGTGCATGGGCCTGTTGCCGTCCAGCGTGCGGGGCAGCACGAAGATCACTTCCGTGCCCTTGCGGGCCAGCGCCGTGGTCATGCCCTTGCAGGCCGTGCCCAGGCCGCCGCTTTTGAAGGGGGGAAACTCCCACCCGAACATCAGCACGCGCATTTAGCACTCTCCTTGCCGCAGGCCCGCTTCCCAGCGGGCGTAAACATCCGGGGCCGCCTGTTGCAGCGTGCGCAGCAGGCGCAGGCTTTCGGCCACGCTCCACGCCTGCGCAATGCAGCCGTCGGGGCGATGCGGCGGATCGCCGTCGAATATTTCGGAGATGGAACCCACGCCCGCCTCCGCCATATGGCGGGTATAGAGCGGCGTCAGGGTACGGAGAAGCGCGTCCGCGGCGGCCGGTTCGTCCCAGGCCGCCCGCAGCAGGGCGTCGCCGTAGGCCCCCACCAGCCATGCCCAGACCGTCCCCTGATGATAGGCGCCGTCGCGTTCCGCCGGGCCGCCCTCGTACAGGGAATGATAGTCCGGCGCGCTGGGGGCCAGCGTGCGCAGGCCGTAGGGCGTGAGCAGGCATTGCCGCACGCGCGAAACCACGGCGGCGTAATTGTCCTCCTCAAGAATGGGGCAGGGCAGGGAAACGGCAAACAGCTGGTTGGGCCGCACGCGCACATCCCGCTCGCCGTCGCGCCAGACGTCGGCCAGATAGTCCCCCCGGAAGTCGCGCACCCAGTAGCGATGGGTAAACACCACGCGCATGCGGCGGCGGAGGTTCTCGTTGTCGTGCCAGTTGCGGGCGTCAAGGCGGCGGGCCAGCTGGTCGGCAAAGGTCAGGGCGTTGTACCACAGGGCGCTGATTTCCACGGGCTGGCCGTTGCGCGGCGTGACCGGACGGCCGTTGACCGTGGCGTCCATCCAGGTGAGCTGGGTGTTTTCGTCGCCCACGTTGAGAAAGCCTTCCACATCGACGGACAGGAAGGGCACGCTTCCCTGTCCGTAGGCTTCCACAATCTGCCGGATGGCGGGCCAGCAGTACTGACGCACGAAGGGCAGGCTTTCGGGGTCCTCCCGCAGCAGCATCTGGACGGCCCAGACATACCACAGCGAGGCGTCCACCGAATTGTAGACGTTGTTGCCGTCCGGCAGCAGCAGATTGGGAATGAGCCCCCCGCGCACGGCCTGTCCCATGCGGGCCAGCAGGGCTTCCCCTTCGTGCCGCCGTCCCGCGCAGAAGGTCAGGCCGGGCAGGGCGATGAGCGTATCGCGCCCCCACGAGCCGAACCAGTGATAGCCCGCGACCACGGCGTCGGGCGCGCCGCCGTATTTCTGTTCGATGTCCCCGGCTTCCGGCGTGGCGGGCGCGGGACGCGCGCCGTCCGCGGGCATGCGGATCAGGAAGCGCTTTCCCTCGCGCGCCAGATGGCCCTGCAAGGTCTCGGCGTGCCTGTCCTCCTCCGCGCGCAGGCGGGCGGCCTGCTCCCAGAGCCTGCCGATTTCGCGGCGGCCGTGTTCCTTTTGCAGGCTTTCCGTGGAGGCCGTGAAGTGGACGGCCTCGCCCGGCGTGACGGCAATCTCGAACACGCCGGGCATGATCAGGTCTTCCTGCCATTCAAAGCCGCGTTCCTGTTCCACCAGATATTCGACGGTGCGGTACCAGTCCGGCGCGGCCGTATAGGTCGCCGCGCCGTCCGCCTGGAGAAAAAGCTCCGGCAGGGCGGGGTCCGGGCGCACCGACGCCCCGAAGAGCGTCGCCGCCGATCGCATGTCTGCGTCGCCGCCCTCGCGGCGCACGGCGTGCATGTTGCGGCAGGCCAGCAGCGGCTTGACGCGCAGGGTCAGCGGCGGCACGTCCGGGCTGTCGCATTCGACCAGATAGCGGACAAGCAGCACGTGCCGTCCCGGCAGGAGCATGAGTTCCCGCGTCAGAAACACATCCCCGAAGCGGTAGCGGTGGCGGGGCCACGGGCCGATGCACGCTTCCTGCATGTATTCGTGTCCGCGCGGATGATACACGCCCGGATGCTTGCGGCAGGAAATGAAAAACTCCCGTCCCGCCATGCAGATGGATTCCTCCAGCGTGGACAGCAGCACATGACGCCCTGCCGGACGGGCCGTCTCCGTGACGAACAGGCCGTGATACTTGCGCGTATTGCAGCAAACCAGAGAACTTGAGGCATAGTCGCCGAGCCCGTTGGTCTCCAGCCATTCCAGCCGCAGCGCGCGGCGCAGGTTCTGGCAGCTCGGCCGATCATAATGAAACTTCATGCGCGCCCTCCGGGGGGCCGTATCGGCTCTTGTGTTGAGGGGGAGCGCCGCCGCCGACCTCGTTCCGCCCGGCCGCGCGCGTCGCGGGGACGTCGCGGGACGCCGTTCCCTCCCGTCGGGAACGGTGCGGACCGGAAGGCGCGGGGAAGCGCTGTGTCGTGGTTCGGAACGCGAATTGTGAAAAATATCTCCTGTAGCAATGTACGTTTTCAAAGCTAGAGCAATTTATACGGCCTGTCGTTTCGCGGAAAAAACGCGGTTTTTCCGCTCGCTTCGGGCCGGGCGGCGCTGTGCCGCCGCCTCGCGTTTCACCTTTTTCAAAGGTGAAACGCTCTAAAACGCTCTGAAATGGCCTCGCTTTGCAAAAAAAAGGGGGCGCGGGCAACGGCGTCGTCGCGGCGTGACCTCTCGGCTGTGCGCGTCTGAGGTTGGGCATCGCAGCGAGTGGAACCGAGAACCCACGCCCCGGGGAGAGGAACGTGTCTGTCAAAGAACCAGGGTCGCCCGTACTCGAACGGGTAAATATGGGGGGCGGGCGCAAAGCCGCGCCGCGCGTCGTTCAGGGGCCTTCGCCCCCGGAAAATTCAGGGCCTTTTCTTTCTACCTAGAGGGATTCGGGAACTTTGTCCAGAGGGGTACAAGAAACGGAAGAGGCCGTCCTGGAAAGGAATGTGGCGGGAAACCGCGCGGGGGAAACGTGTCTGTTGCAGCGCCTCCGAAAAAAGCCTTTCTTTTTTCAGAAGGTTTTCCAACGGCGCGCACCCGGCGGGCGTCGGATGCGCATTCGGCGTGCAACAAGGCCGAATTTGTCCCTCGCGGGAGAGAAAAACGGCAATTTCAGCCCGTTGGGAGAAATCATGATTTTTTTGCAGGGAAATATGTCTGCGCGTCCCCGTCGGCCTCCCGCGCGGCCAGCGCCGCGCCGCCCCACAGGCCGCTGAGGGGCGTGTCGAAACGCGCCACGGGCGTCCGCTCCAGCACCTGTAATTCCGGCGCAATCAGAAAGGCTTCCCGAAAGGCCGGATGCGCCGTCACCGCCGGATTTCGCAGCACCATACCGCCGGTCAGGTACAGGCCGCCCCGGCAGAGCGTGGCCAGCGCCCACTGGCCGCAGACCCGCCCCAGCAGGCGCGCATACCAGCGCGTTCCCTCCTCGCTTCCGCACAGCGCGGCCGCGGCCTCCGCCTCGGGCAGGCGTTCGCCGCTCAGAAAGGCATGCAGCAGGGCCACGCCCCGCCCCGTCGCCACATCGTCGGCACGCGGAACGCGCCGCAGCTCCTCCCGCGCAAAGGCGGCGAACGCCTCTTCCTCCTTCCCCGTAAACGGAAAGGGCGTATGCCCGAATTCCGAAGGCAGGGGCATGCGGTGCGGACGGCCCGTCGCATCCCGGCCCGGCACAAGCCAGGCCGTGCCCAGTCCCGTTCCCGCGCCCAGTACCGCCACAGGACCCGCGTCCGGCCCGTCGTCATCGGCCGGGGGCGGCGTCTCCGGCCCGAACAGCCGCACGGCATGCGCGCCCACCGGCGTCAGGCAGGCGCAGGCTTCGGCAATGAAGTCGTTGACCACCCGGCAGCGCCGCACCCCGAAACGCGCCGCCGTGCGCGGCTCCACCGTCAGCGCCGCGTTGCTCAGACGCGCCCCGCCGTCCGGCCCCACAGGCCCGGCCACGCCCATGACCAGCGCCCGCGCGGCGGACAGCGGCGCTCCCAGCCCGTCCTCCCAGGCCCGCAACAAGGCCGCCGTATCGGCCATGTCCGCCGTCGGCCGCACAACCACCGCCTCCAGCTCCGGCCCCGCCGCCTCCTCCCGAAAACGCGCCAGACGGCAATGCGTTCCGCCTATGTCCATGACTGCAAGCATGATGGTATCTCCTCGTTGTTCTGTCGATTTATTTGAGGAAAAAACTGTCGGCGCGGAAGGACTACGAGAACGCCTTTTCTCGCTGCGCTGTGAAAAGGCCGGGCCTTCCCCCTGTTCGCCGTCCCCCGGTGCTGTCTGCATGCTGTTTTTCCGCAGCGTGGGGCCGGGGAGGCGGTTGTTTTTCGCGGGCATCCGGGAGAGCGTTGACGCTCGCCGGACAAGACTCCGGTGGAGAAGCGGCTTTGCCCCCTCCCTCCAAACACGGTACAAATAAACGGGAGGCCCGACATGACCACCACGACCTTTGACAGCCTTGGTTACTTTGAAAAGCTCAAGGAAGCCGGAGTACCCGAAGCGCAGGCACGGGTACAGGCGGAAGCCATGCGCCAGCAGGCGGAAGCGCAACGCGTCGCCCTGCAAACGGCACTGGATAGGTACGACGAGGCAAGCCGACGGGAACTTGCCACCAGGGGCGATCTCCGGGAAACGGAACTTCGCCTGCAGGCAGAAATCCGGGCGACGGAACTGCGTCTGCTCAAGTGGCAGATAGGCGTCATGCTGACAGGCTTCGGAGCCCTTGCGGCCATTATGGCAAAGGGCTTCGGCGGGATCGGCTTCTGATACTCCCCCCGTAGAGCGTTTCACCTTTGAAAAAGGTGAAAACGCGAGGCGGCGGCACAGCGCCGCCCGGCCCGAAGCGAGCGGAAAAACCGCGTTTTTCCGCGAAATGACAGGCCGTATGGTTTGAAACGCGCAGCGTTTCAAACTGA
>CAJMRA010000108.1 GCA_905215675.1 uncultured bacterium
CGGCGCTGTGCTGCCGCCTCGCGTTTCACCTTTTTCAAAGGTGAAACGCTCTAGTCCTTCGGCTGCTCCGGTCGCTGCGCGGGGGCGCGCATGGTGATCTGGCCCTCGATGATGCCGCCTTCCTCGGTAAGCAGGCTGGGCGTACGCAGGCGCCCTTCCAGCACGCCGGACGAATGGACGACCACGCGACGCTTGGCGACCACGTCGCCTGTCAGCTGCCCCGACAGCATGAGTTCCCCGACATTGAAGGTGCCGTCGACCACGGCGCCCTTGCCGATGACAAGCGTGCCCTCGCTGGTGATTTCGCCGGTGAACTTGCCGTCGATATGGACGGAGCCTTCAAAAACGAGCTTGCCTTCATAGACGGTGTTGGAACCGAGAAAGGCATTCAGTTCTTCCTTTGCCACACTATCCCCCAGTGGACCTTTCGGTCTTCGCAGTATCATCGTTAACCCTTGAACATGAAGCGTCTCATGGAGACGTTAAGCACTATTCCCACCAATGTAAAATTGACGATAGTGGCGCTGCCGCCATAACTGATAAAGGGCAGGGGAATGCCCACCACCGGCATGAGGCCGATGACCATGCCCATATTGATGCAGATCTGCCAGAAAAAATAAAAGAAAACGCCCACGACGAGCATGCTGCCGAATCTGTCCTTGGCCTGTATGGCCGTGGCGAAAATGGAGAGCAGAAAGAAGCAGAACGCCGTCACCAGCGCCACGCAGCCCACGAAGCCCCACTCCTCGCCGAACACGGCCACGGCAAAGTCGGAATGCCGTTCGGGCAGAAAGCGCAGCTGGCTCTGCGTGCCGCCCCCGAAGCCCTTGCCCCAGAGTTCGCCGGAACCGATGGCGATGCGCGACTGCAGGATATGGTAGCCCGTGCCGCGCGGGTCGTCGCCGGGATTGAGGAAGGTCAGGATACGCTGGCGCTGATAGTCGTGCATGCCCACAAACCACATGAACGCGCCCGCGCAGGGCACGGCCAGCAGGCAGGTCTTGAGCACCGCCGGGCGCAGCCCGTGAAAGAGAATCATGCCCGCCAGAATAAGCAGGATCAGCATGGAGGTGCCGAGATCCGGCTGCTTGAGGATGAAGAGCACGGGCAGCAGGCCCGCGGCCAGCACCATGCCGAAATTTTTCCAGTCCAGCGGCTTGCCGTCGCGGGAAAGAAGACGCGCCGTCAGGACCAGGACGGCAAGCTTGGTCATCTCCGACGGCTGAATGCTCATGAACCCCAGCGATATCCAGCGCTTGGCCCCATACACCGTACTGCCGACGAGCGGCACCAGCATCAGCAGCACGAGGCAGCACAGGTAGGCGGGCCAGGCCAGATTGCGCAACTGACGATAATCGAAACACAGGGTCAGCAGCAGGCAGCCCAGCCCGCACAGGCCCCAGATCAGCTGTTTCTGATAGAAGGGGGCATAGGACAGCAGGCCGCTTTCAATGCGCGTGCCGCTGGCGGAGTAGAGATTGCCCACGCCCACAAGATAGAGCGCAAACAACCAGAGCAGCAGACTCCAGTTAAGATAGGTAAACAGTCGCTTGTCCATACGCTAGCGCACATCGACGTTGCAGTGTTACGCGCGGCCCCGGTTCCCTGCCGCGGGAAGAGTTCTCACGCTACGGAATGATGATCTTGTACCGGGGAGCCTGTCCCGGACGCGTCGGCGCCGGGCGCGTTTCCAGCGGCACGACATTACGCGCGCGCGGCGTGCCCTCGGGATTCGGCCGCGCGTCGCGCGGCGTGGGCGCCAGCGGCGTCACCGCGGGACGGCGCGGCTGCGGCTGCGGCGTTTCCGTGGCGGGACGCGCGCGCGGCGCGCCCTCGTCCGGGCCGAAAAGATGCTCGTAGACCTTTTTGGCGACCGGACCGGCAACGCTGGAACCGCCGCCGCCGTGTTCCACCATGACGACGACCACATAGGTCTTGCCGTTCTTGCGGCCCCAGGTGGCGATCCAGGCGTGGTCGCGCTGGGCGTATTCCATTTCGGCGGTCTTGACGCGGCGATCGCCGGAGGAGAAGCGCAGCTTGACCACCTGCGCCGTCCCGGTTTTACCGCCCATGTCGGCATCCTTGCGGCCCACCACGCGGGCCGTGCCGCCGGAAGCCGTCTTGCGCATGGCCTCCACGACAAAATCCAGCGTCTTGAGCGACGCGGGTACCGTGCCGACCACATCGACGGCGGTATTGTCCAGCAGTTGCGGCTTGAGCAGCTTGCCGCCGTTGAGCAGGCTGGACACGTAGACGGCCATCTGCACGGGCGTCACCAGCGTGTATCCCTGCCCGATGGATACATTATACGTTTCGCCGCGAACCCAGGGTTTCTTGAAGCGCTTGCGCTTCCATTCCCGCGACGGCACGAGACCGGCCTTTTCGTGCGGCAAATCGATGCCCGTCGGCCGTCCGAAGCCGCAGGCCTTGGCGAAGTCCTCGATCTTGTCGATGCCGAGACGTTCGGCCATGATGTAGAAATACACGTCGCAGGAATTGATCAGCGCGCTCTGCATGTTCTGGGAGCCGTGCCCCCCGCGCCGCCAGCAGCGGAAAATCTGGTTGCCCAGCTTGACCTGTCCGGGACAGTAGACGCCCTCGTTGGGATTGACGCCGTTTTCCAGAAACATGGCCGCCATGACGAGCTTCCAGACGGAGCCCGGCGGATACACGCTCTGGATGACGCGATTCTGGAGCGGATAGCGCTTGCTGGTCCGCAGGGCGTCCCAGTCGCGCTGGGAAATCCCGGCCGCAAAAATATTATTGTCATAGGCGGGCGACGTGACCAGCGCGCGCAGCTTGCCGGTATCCGGCTCCATGACCACCACGCAGCCCGCTTCCCCCTGCAGGGCCTCCCAGGCCGCCTCCTGCAAGTCGCGATCCAGACTCAGGTTGACTTCCTCGCCGCTCTGCGGCTCCTTGGTCAGGCGCTTGCCGAGCATGCGGCTGTGGGCGTCCACTTCCACTTCGTATTCGCCCTTGCGGCCGCGCAGCCGTTTTTCCAGTTCCAGCTCAAGCCCCTGCTTGCCGACCAGATCGCCCATGGCCAAGTCCGGATCGGCCTGCATTTCCCGCTCGTTGACTTCGGCCACATAGCCCAGCACATGGGCAAACAGGTCCTTCTCGGGATAGCTGCGCTTGGTGCGCACGACGATTTCCAGACCGGGCCAGTTGATCAGCTCGGATTCCACGCGCGCCACCAGCTCGAAATCCATATCCGTGATCATGAGCAGCGGCTCGAAGGGTTTTACCTTGATGCGGTCGCTGCGGTACTTGTCCCAGACCTGATCCAGCGGCAGATTCGTCCATTCGCTGATCTGGGCCAGCGTGGCGGGCACGTCGTGGCAGTCTTCCGGCACCAGCGCAAGACCGAAGGCCGTACGGTTGTCGGCCAGCACCTTGTTGGTATCGTCCAGAATGCGGCCGCGCGGCGCAAAGATGCGTTCCATGCGCAAACGGTTGTTCTGCGCCTGTTCGCTGAATTCCGCGCCCCGGTGAATCTGGAGATACCAGAAGCGGGCCACGAACACGAAAAAGAACAGCCCCACCAGCACCTGCAAAAGAATGGCCCCGCTGCGCGGCGGCTGGTAGCGTTCGCTTTCGACCTGAATCTTGAGCCAGGATCGTTTTTTTTTGCCCTGCGCGGCGCCGGGTTCCTCCGGGGTCCGCTTATTCCGGAACATCACGCTTTTCTCCGGGACGCAGCGACGCCAGCACGCGCCAGGCCAGCGGCATGTAGACGGCCTGCACCAGACTGATGTCGCGCATGGCGTTCATGTCGAACGCCGGCGTTGCCTGAAGGGGCGCCAGCAGCCATGCCAGACCGAAATACGCGCCGCCGAGACAGGTGGACAACAGGAAAATAAAGACGAAATTGCCGACCTCGAAAAGCCAGCGTCCTATCTTGAACGAGGCAATGACAATCAGATACCAGAGCAGCACGCCGCCGAACGGCCGCGTCCCCATTCCTTCCTGCAGGATGATGAAAATCGGCAGCAGCCAGCCCAGCGTCCTGTAATCGCGTTCCTGCAACAGCAGCAGGATACCCACGACCAGCGCGTCCAGCCCCGGCACAAGGGCCTGCGCAATGACGGAGATCACGATAAAAGCCAGCCACCAGCAGCATTCCTGAAAGGTATTCATGAGTTAACGGGAGGGTTGCAGGCGCGGTCCGCCGCTGCTGCCGTCGGGGGCGACCGAAGGCGTGGAGCGACCCGGCGCGGGAGGTCCCACAAATACCGGCGGCGGCCCCATGGGCAGGGTGGGCACGCTGATGCCCGTGGGTTCCAGCATGAGGACTTCTTCCAGATGGCGCAAATCCACCAGCGGCTCGGCCTGAATGGCCAGGAACTGGGAATAGTTGGACGGCGCGACGCTGAGAACGCGCGCCACGGGAATGCCCTTGGGGAACTTGCCGTCAAGACCGGAAGTGATGAGAATTTCCCCGGCGCTGACGTCCGTGCCCCGCTCCATGAAGCTGACTTCCAGCACCCGGCCGGGCCCCTGTCCCGTCAGGATGCCGGACGAGCGGCTTTCCTGCGCCAGCACGGCGATACGACTGGAAGGATCGGTCAGCAGCAGGGCCGTGGCATTGTGGGCGCTGGCCCGCAGGATACGGCCGACCAGCCCGAGGTTGGTCACCAGCGGCGTTCCCGGGCGTCCGCCCGTGGCGTAGCCGCGATTGATGGTGATGCTGTCCAGCACGCCGTTGGGACCGAGACGCCCGGCAAGCACCCGCGCCCCCACGGGACGCCAGGCCTGATCCGTCGGCATCTGGAGGAGCTGACGCAGACGCTTGAGTTCGGCCTGCGATTCTCCCTGCGCCATGAGGCGCGCCTCAAGATCGCGCACGCGCTCCTTGAGGGACAGATTTTCCTGGCGCACGTTGACCAGCGCGAAGTAATTGCTCCAGATATCGGCGACGGCATCCTGCACGGCGCGCAGACCGGACAGGACGCCCCCGGCGGCTTCAAGGCCGACATTGGTCGTGATGGTGTCCAGCGCTTGCGTACGCTGATTCCACGAGTACACGCCCAGCAGAAGGATGAACAGCGAACCCGCAAGCAGGAAAAGACGCCTGAATGTCACATTGCCACCTGTGGCGCGCCGACGTCCCTGCCGTCGGGGGACGCGCCTGTTGTCGAAGGTTGGGTTCCGCCGAACGCCGCGGGGCGCTCCCGCGGAAAGAGCGAGGAAAACGGGAAACGCCCGACCGACCGCCCGGAAAGGCGACAGGGTCGGGCGTCCGCTCCCGCGACCGTCGGAGCTGGAAAAAGAAGACTGCGTTCCTGTGCCGCGGGCGAACGGCCGTTTGCGGCGGCGGTCTCCTCGCGCGAAGGATTGTCCCCTTCAAGTTCTCCATCCGGGGCCGGGCGGCGCTGTGCCGCCGCCTCGCGTCCCGCCTTTTTCAAAGGCAAAACGCTCTAGTCGATGCACACTTCCTTGAGAATATGCAGGTTGTCCAGCGCCCGGCCGGTGCCCATCACGACCGTGGACAACGGATCGTCCACCACGGTGATGGGCAGGGACGTTTCTTCGCGCAGAAGCTGATCGAGCCCCTTGAGCAGCGCCCCGCCGCCGGTCAGCACGATGCCGCGATCGACGATGTCGGCGGCCAGTTCCGGCGGCGTCTGTTCCAGCGCCACGCGCACGGCCTGCACGATGCTGTCCACCTGCTCGGAAATGGCCTTGCGCACTTCCTCGGAGGTGATGATGATATTCTGCGGAATGCCGGTCACCAGATCGCGCCCCTTGACCTCAATCTGCTGTTCGGGGTCCAGCGGATAGGCGGAAGCGATCTTGATCTTGATTTCCTCGGCCGAGGATTCGCCGATCAGCATGTTGTACTTGCGCTTGACGTGCATCATGATGGCTTCGTCCATCTTGTCGCCGCCCACGCGCACGGAACGCGAGTACACGATGCCCGCCAGGGAGATGACGGCCACTTCCGTGGTGCCGCCGCCGATGTCCACCACCATGTTGGAGGTGGGCTCCTGAATGGGCAGGTCGGCGCCGATGGCCGCCGCCATGGGCTCCTCGATCAGATAGACTTCCCGCGCCCCGGCGGACTGCGCCGATTCCTTGACCGCGCGCTTTTCCACCTGGGTGATGCCCGTGGGTACACAGACCATGATGCGCGGGCGGACAAGACGGCGGGAGTTGTGCACCTTGGCAATGAAATGGCGCAGCATGGCCTCGGTCACTTCAAAATCGGCGATGACGCCGTCCTTCATGGGCCGGATGGCCGAAATATTGCCGGGCGTGCGTCCCAGCATGCGCTTGGCGTCCGCGCCGACGGCCAGCACCACGTTGTTGCCGCGCGAATCCTTCTTGACGGCCACCACGGAGGGTTCGCGCAGCACAATGCCCTGTCCCTTCACATAGACGCAGGTATTGGCCGTTCCCAGGTCGATGGCCAGATCGTTGGAAAACATGCCCAGTGCAAAATCCATTATTTTCGACATCTGTCTTGCTTGCCTCGCTCTGCTGCTCTGCGTATGTTTCGCCATGCCGCTCGCGCATGAGGCGCGGTTCGCGTCCGGGCTGAAAAATGCAAAAAGGAAGATGCCCCGTAGCAAGGGCAGGTTTCAAGGCCCCGCGAAAAGCCGGCATAGCGATTCAATGGATAAATTTGTTCGGCTAAATTGGGCGCTAAGTCAAGGGCGGCGGCGGGCGGTTCAAAATATTTTTCTTGCGCCGCTGCCTCCGAATCTGCGGCAAAAGGGCGTATTTATGCTGCGTTGGCACACATTGGCCACATGGTTTCGCCGTCGCTACGGCGTGCGGGTGCAAAAAATTCCACTGGACGCGGGAGCCACCTGTCCCAACCGCGACGGAACCCTGTCGCATGACGGCTGCCTGTTCTGCAACGACGCCGGTTCCGGCTCCGGCCTCGGCCTGCGGGGCCTTTCGCCCGCCGAACAGTGGCGACGCTGGCATGACAAGTATACGGCCACGGACCCCGATCGCCGCTTCATGGCCTATCTGCAATCCTTTTCCAATACGTATGGCCCGGTGGACCGCCTGCGCCGTCTGCTGACGGAAATTGCGGCCCTTCCGGGCTGCATGGGCGTCAGCATCGGCACGCGCCCCGACTGTCTGGATGAGGAGCGTCTCGCCCTGCTGGCCGCCGTTCCCCTGCCCGAAGTCTGGCTGGAGCTGGGGCTGCAAAGCGCGCACGACGCCACCCTGCGCCGCGTGCGACGCGGCCATGACGCGGCGACCTCGGCCCGCGCCGTCCGCATGGCCGCGCAGGCCGGGCTGCTGGTATGCGGCCATCTCATGGCGGGCCTGCCCGGCGAGGATTACGGCGATTTCGCCGCCAGCGTGGACTGGGCCGTTTCCCTGCCCCTGGCCGGACTGAAGCTGCACAATGTCTATGTTCCACGGGGAACGGAGCTGGCGCGGCTGTATGCGCGGGGAGAATATGCGCCGCTGACGCGGGATGAATATGTGGACTGGGTCTGCGGCGTTCTGCCGCGCATTCCCTCCGCCATCGTGCTGCACCGCATACAGGCGGATCCCGCCCCCGGCGAACTGGAAGGCCCCTCCTGGGCGCTGGACAAGCGCGGCATCATTACCGACGTCCGGCGCGCCCTGACGGCGCGCGGACTCTGGCAGGGCTGCCGCGCCGACGTGCCCGACGCCCGCCCCCAATGGTTCGGAGGCTAGAGCGTTTTATCTTTGAAATGGGTTAAGGGTTGAGATTCAGGGGGAGGGGACCCCCCTCATCTCTGCTGTCGATGCCCGTA
>CAJMRA010000109.1 GCA_905215675.1 uncultured bacterium
CCCTAGAGGCGGATGTCGATGACCGCCCTGTTGCGGAGCTGGCGGGTATAGTCTTCAAAGCGTTCCATGGCCTTGGGACGGCGCAGGATGCCGTCGATGATCGGCCGGGCCTCGCTCAGCGTCAGCGGGGCGTCGGGACCGGTCGCCCCGGGCCGGAAAAGGTGCACCTGCGCCTTGAAGCCGTTGATGGTGAAGATATCGGTTACGCCGCCGGGCTTCATCTTGCTCAGGCGCTCGCTCCATTCGGGATTGAGGCGATCCCATTCCACGGGGCCCATGTCGCCGCCCTTTTCCTTGTTGGGGGCGATGGAATACTTGCGCGCGGCATCGGGGAAGGCAATCGCGCCGGAAGCGATCTGCGCGGCTATGGATGCCGCGTTGACGTTGCGGGGATAGACCAGCAGCGCCATGTGGAGGCCGTCGCGCCGGAAAATGTCGTTCTTGTGGGCCTTGTAGTAGTCCTCGATTTCCTTGTTGGTGACGACGACCTTGCGTCCCACTTCCTGCCCCATGATTTTCTGCCGCATGATCTTCTTGCGCAGGTTGTCGCGCAGTTCCTTGAGGGGAATCTTCTGTGCGGCCAGACGTTGTTCGAACTGGGCCTTGGTCAGGCCGTTGGTCTTCATGATGGTCGCCAGTTCGTCGTCGATATCGCTTTCGGAGACCGTCGCCTTGAGGCGGACGGCTTCCTGCTCGAAAAGGATATCCATGATCATGCCGTCCAGGGTCTTGCGCAGGATGAGATCCATCTCCTTGGACTGCTTGGGATCATTGGGATTGATGCGCGCCCGGATAAGGTCGGGCAGGGCGCTTTTCTGCAGGTCGTACATGGTGATGACCTTGCCGTTGACCACAGCGGCCACCTTGTTTACCTGAGCGGCCTGCGCGCCGGAGAACAGGCAGAACGTCATCAGCAGGGCAAGGAATACGTGTTTCACAAGAGCCTCCAGGAGCCTTTGCGGAATAACGGGGAAACGCCGGGCGGCGGCAGCTGCGCGTGCGACGTTGAGCGTAAAAAGTTAGCTCAAAACCACGGACTATGCAATGTGGAACGGGCCGCCCCTGTTCCGGGCGGAGAGGCCCGCGGAGCCCCCATCCCTTCCCCGGCGCGCCTTTTTGAAAGGGGGCAGGAGCATGCAACACGCCCCTTTCAAAGGGGAAACGCCCTCGCTTATAAATGGGGTAACAGGCCCTAACCGCCAGACCGTCCGGGCGGAGGCGTCTCCTTGCCGGATTCGTCTCCGGGGGCGGCGGGCGGCGTCAGCACCTCGTCGCGCAGCAGCGGCGAAACGGTGATGCGCGAGCGCGACAACGCGTCTTCCAGCCAGTCGTCAAAGGCCGGAAGACGTTTTTGCTGCCGGACTTCCCGTTCTATGAGCGCGTAGACGGCCGCCGGAGGCGGCGTTTCCGCCGGCAGCCGCGCCACAAGGCCGATACTGGCGAAGCCGCCGTTCTCATCAGGGCTCGGGCGCGTGCTTTCCCGGGGCTTGAGCGAGGAGATATCCCTGTTCCACAGGGCGGCGGCCTCCTTGACGGGAATGTCCGCGCAGTGGGCGGTTATTTCGCCCGTTGCCGGAGCCTTTCCGGCGGCAAAGGCCTCGCGCCACCGCTGCACGTCGTCGCGCGTCTTGCCGGAGGCGAAGCAGAGACGATACCGTTCCGGAAGGCGGAAGGCTTCTTCATGCTCCTTGTAGTAGGCCAGCACCTCGTCGCGGCTGACGCGCAGTTCCGGCTCCAGCACCACGTCCTCCAGCAATTGCAGGGCCACAAAACCCCGCAGCAGCCGACGCCATTCCGCCGGGTCCAGAGACTCTTCGGCAAGATAGGCGTCGAATTCGCCGGGGCCGTAATCTTCCCGGATGTCGTCCTCCATATCCCGGGCGCGTTGCTCGACGCCGTGAATGCCGCGCCGCTGCAAATCCTGAACGGCCAGCGTCTGAATGATGATGTCGGACAGCGCCGCGCCGTAGTCGTGGCGAAGGCGGCGGATATCCGGGGCCGTGTTCCCCGCGCCGAGGCCGGGGGAATTGCCGTCCATGTAAGCCTGCACCGTGCGGATATGAATGGCTTCGCCGTTGACCGTGGCCACGACGCCTTCGGGCAGGGGACTTTCCCAGCATCCGGCCGACGCCAGGAGGCAGCACAGGGCCAGCGCGCGCAGCAGGAAGCGACGGATCAGCATGGCCGTTCTCCGGCGGGGACGCTGCGCACGCCTTCCAGTTTTTCGCGCAACGCGCGCAGGCCCGCGCCGAAGTCGCCTTCGGGCAGCGGCAGGAACAGCCCCGCCGGAGGCAGGAGGCGCGCGCCGGGAGTCGCCGTCGCCAGCGCGACGATGCGTTCGGGCGAGGCCGCCTGCTGGCCTTCCATCCAGGTAAGGCGCACGTGATCGAGGCTGATGTCGGCGCGCTGTACCTGAAGGGAGCAGAGAAACTGCTTGAAGTCCAGTACGGCCAGGAAATTGGCGACTTCCGGCGGATAGGGGCCGAAACGATCGCGCATGGCAAGGGCCGCCTCCTCCCTGGCCGCGCCGTTGGCCGCCGAGGCCAGCGACTTGTAACAGCGCAGGCGTTCGCGGCCGTCGTCGATATAGGTCTGCGGAATATGGGCGGGCAGGCCGAGGTTGAGCTCCGTTTCGGTTTCCAGCGCCGCGGGCGTGCCCTTGAGCCGGGCCACGGCTTCTTCCAGCATTTCGAGGTAAAGATCGAGACCCACGCGGCCCATGTGGCCGGACTGCACCTCGCCGAGAATATTGCCCGCGCCACGCAGCCGCAGGTCTTCCATGGCCACCTGAAAACCGGCTCCCAGATAGTCCATGTCCATGATGATGCGCAGCCGTTCCTCGGCAATGGGCGTCAGGCGTTCCTCGTCGGGCACCACAAAGAATGCGTAGGCCTGCCTGTCGCTGCGGCCCACGCGGCCGCGCAGCTGATAGAGCTGGCCGAGACCGAACATTTGCGCCTGATCGACGATCAGCGTATTGGCGCGGGGAAAGTCCAGCCCCGATTCCACAATGGACGTGCAGACCAGAATATCCAGTTCGCCGTGCCAGAATTTGTGCATGTTCTCTTCCAGCTCGACTTCCCCCATTTGTCCGTGCGCCATGCCGATGCGGGCGTCGGGAACGAGGGATCGCACATATTCGCAGACCCGCTCCAGCCCCTGCACGCGGTTGTAGACCCAGAAGACCTGCCCTTCGCGCGCCAGTTCGCGTTGCAGCACCTTGCGCAGCAGTTCGGCGTCGCGGCGCAGGACGGCCGTGGCCACGGGCTTGCGTTCCTGCGGGGCCGTCTCGATGACCGAAAGATCGCGGATGCCGGACATGGACAGTTGCAGTGTGCGCGGAATGGGCGTCGCCGTCAGCGTCAGCACGTCCACATTCTTTTTCAGAGCCTTGAGTTTTTCCTTGTGCCGCACGCCGAAGCGCTGCTCCTCGTCCAGAATGAGCAGCGCCAGATTCGGCAGCTGCACGTCGGACGACAGCAGGCGATGGGTGCCGATGAGAATATCAATGGTTCCCTGCGCGGCGGCGGCCAGCGTTTCCTTCTGTTTGGCGCGGGAGACGAAGCGGCTCAGCAGTCCCACATTGACGGGGAAGCCGGAAAGACGGGCGCGGAAGGTCTGGAAGTGCTGTTCCGCAAGCACCGTGGTGGGACAGAGCAGCGCCACCTGGCGCCCCTCCGAAGCCGCGCGGAAGGCGGCGCGCAGGGCCACTTCGGTCTTGCCGAAACCCACGTCGCCGCAGACGAGGCGATCCATGGGTTCCGGCTTGTCCATGTCGTCCAGCACGTCCTGAATGGCGCGCGCCTGATCCGGCGTTTCCTCAAAGCCGAAAGTGGCCTCAAACTCGTGATAGAGTTCTCCCGGCGGATCATAGCGGAAGCCCTTGGCCACCTTGCGGTACGCGTACATTTCCACCAGATCGGCGGCGATTTTTTCGATGGCCCTGCGGGCCTTGTCCTTGCCCGCGTTCCAGGATGTGCCGCCCAGACGATCCAGCGCCGGGGGCTCGGCGTCGCCGCCCTTGAAGCGCTGGACAAGGCCCATCCGGTCCACCGGCACATAGAGCTTGTCCTGTCCGGCGTAGTCCAGCAGCAGAAAGTCGTTGGCAATGCCGTTGCCGCTCATGTGCTCAAGGCCCACGAAGCGGCCGATGCCGTAATCGCGGTGCACCAGCAGGTCGCCGGGCTTGAGATCGTCGAAGGAATCCAGCCCCCTGAAGGCGCGCGAGGGCGTGCGGCGCGCCTTCTCCGCCTTGGGATAGAGAATGTTCTCGCCCAGCAGCAGCACGTCGTCCCAGATCATGTCCGCGCCGTTGCGGAAAGGGGAAACAAGCGCGAACAGGCCGCGTTGATCCGGCGCGTAGCGCAGGGCGGGCGCGATGCCTTCCTGTTCGGCCAGCTTGAGGAATTTGCCGCGACTGCGACGACTGGAAAAGCTCAGCAGCACCTGCCGCTTGTCCCGTTGCCATTCCCTGAGAGCCGCGGAAAGGTGCTGCCAGGGGCGATCGGCCGCGCCCGGCGCGGCAAAAAGGTCCGTAAAGGAATGCAGGGGGCGTTCGGCCAGCTCCTCGCCCCGGGCCTCCACCCCCATGACGAGCGGTTCCGCTTCCACCCGCGCGGCATGCTGCCAGGGGAGCGCGTCGCCCGCGTCGCGCAGGCAGATGCGCGCGGGCTGGGGCAGCGGCGCGTCGTCCGCTTCCAGTTCCTCGCGCAGCGTGGCGGCCGTGGTCAGGAGTTCTTCCTTGCAGGCGGCGGCATCGGGCAGCAGCCAGAGGGCGTCTTCGGGGAGCCAGGCTTCCAGAAGGCTGGACGCGTCGTGCGCCATGCCGGGGAACAGACCGGCGCCGCCGCTGAGCAGGGCCTTCTTGGCGCTGTAGCAGTCATTTTCGCTGATGCGTTCTTCGGCAAGAAGCGTGTCCAGACGTTTGCGGATGCTCTTGATGTTGGCGTCGTCCAGCACGAAGGGCAGCGTCGGCAGGAGGGTGACGGCGGAAAGGGATTCCAGGGAGCGCTGGCTTTCGGCGTCGAAAAGACGCAGCTCGTCCACCGTGTCGCCGAAAAATTCCAGACGTACGGGGCGGGCATAGCCGGGAGGAAAAATGTCGAGGATGTCGCCGCGCCGCGCCAGTTCGCCGCCGTGCGTCACCATGGGCACGCGGGCATAGCCCCATTCCACCAGTTGTTCGATGACAAGGTCGGGAGCATAGTCGCTGCCGCGTTCCAGTTCGAGCACATGCCCGTCGAAAAAGGACACGGGCATCTGGCGCACCAGCAGGCTTTCAAGACTGAGCACCACGCAGCGCGGGCGGCCCAGAGCCAGGCCGTACAGCGCCGCCATGCGCGATCCCCAGGCGTCGCGATCCGCCCGCAGGCCCAGACCGGGGGGCAGGGCAAGGCAGGGATTTTCCCATGCGGGGCGGGAAAGGGGCGCGTCGTCCACGGAGAGGGAGGGCGTCAGCAGGGTGACAAGGGCGCGCAGTTCGGCGAATTCCGCACGCGAACGGGCGACGATGACGGCCGTGCGCCCGGCGTCCGCGGCGGCGCAGGCGATACGGCACAGCGTCGCCGGGCCTGCGCGACGGATGGAGGCTGCGGCGCCGACAGGGGTATTGAGCAGGGAGAACAGTGCATGCATGGCGTGCGCTTTATGCAGGGAGCATGGCGGGACGCGGCCCCCGGGGGAATAGTGCCCGGCAGCGGGGCCGACGCGCCGGGCGGCATGCTGCCCGTCGAAGGCTTGAAATGGCGCAGGGAACAACGGCGATGCGGAAGCGGGCCGTCCTGATCAAAAATTCCCCCCGTTGCCCGACGGAGATTCGGACAACGGGGAGAGCTTGTCAAAAAGGATCCCGTACGACGCATGTTTCATGACGGCACGGACTCTCCGCGCCGTCATGCGCGACGGCGGGGATTGCAGAACTAGTGCGAGCCGCAGCCGGAACCGCAGGAACCGCAGCTGCTGCCGGAAGATGCAAGCGGCACTTCCGGATCAACCGTGAAGCCCATATACGTAAGGTCAATGGTCACGCCCTTGATCTGCGCCAGCAGATCCTTGGCAATGCAGAAAGCAAAGCCCTGGGCTTCCAGGTTCTCGTCGCTATTCTTGGGCTCATCCAGAGCCAGTGCCAGACGGGGGCCGCTTCAGCCTCCGGGGGCAAGAAAGATGCGGATCGTCTGCTTTTCCTTATCCGCAAAATAGGCCTCAAGCTCCTTGCGGGCGCTGGGGGTAAGATTCAACATGGAGGGATCCTCAATCGCTAGGTGTTTTTGCCGCATCATGCGGCGGGGATGATATCCGGGAACGTCGGAGGCACTCCTCGCAACGTCCCCGGGAAACAGCGTGTTTTTCGGTCGGGAGGGCGGTCGGGATAAAGCTCCGTAGGATTTGAAACGCAACGCGTTTCAACCCATACGGCCTGTCATTTCGCGGAAAAAACGCAGTTTTTCCGCTCACTTTTGGCCGGGCGGCGCTGTGCCGCCGCCTCGCGTTTCACCTTTGAAAAAGGTGAAACGCTCTAGTGCGAACCGCAGCCGCCGCAGGTGCCGCAACCGCCGCCGGAGGAGGGGAGGGGCACTTCGGGCTCGACCGTAAAGCCCATATAGTTGAGGTCAATGGTCACGCTCTTGATCTGATCCAGCAGCTCCCTGGCGATGCAGAACGCGAACCCCTGATCTTCCAGCTTTTCGTCGCCGTCCCTGGCTTCATCCAGGGCCAGCGCCAGACGGGGACCGCAGCAGCCGCCGGGGGCCAGGAAAATACGAATGGTCTGCTTGTCCTTGTCCGCGAAGAAGGCTTCGAGCTCCTTGCGGGCGGTATCGGAAACAGTCAGCATAGGCTTCCTCTCGTTGGCTGTATGGTGTGCGGGGGAACTCCCCCGCGGAAGTTTTTTCTCATGTAAGGTCCCTCCGCACTCTTGTCAATGCGGACGGGCTTTTCTCCCGGGAGAAAAGCGGCTATGGTGGCCTTTCGTGAAAAGGCACACCGCAAATCTACCTCTTGAGGGAGGATTTTCGTATGACGCATGCTGACGCGACCTGTTCCGTCGAAACGCTTGTCTCCCGTCTGGCCGACGCCCTTGCCGCAGCCCACGGACAGGATGCCGACGTGGTGATCGTGGGCGTCCAGCGGCGCGGCGTGGACATTGCCCGCCGCCTGATGGGGCTGCTGGAAGGACGCATGGCCTCGACGCCCCGGTTCGGTTCGCTGGACATCAATTTCTACAGGGACGACTGGACCACCATTCAGGGAAAGCCGGTCATCGGTTCGTCGTCCATTCCGGGCTCGCTGGACGGCGCGCTGGTCATTCTGGTGGACGACGTGCTGTTCAGCGGTCGAACCGTCCGGGCGGCTCTGGAGGCGCTGCACGACTACGGGCGTCCCCGCGCCGTGCGGCTTGCCGTACTGGTGGATCGCGCCGGACATCGGGATCTGCCCATACAGGCGGATTACGTGGGCATGACCGTGAAGACCGACCGCAGCCAGCATGTGGACGTGCTCCTGCGCGAGCGCGACGGCGAGGATGCCGTCCGCATCGCCTAAGCGTTTTCTCCTTAGAGCAATTTCAGTTTGAAATGCTGCGCATTTCAAACCATACGGCCTGTCGTT
>CAJMRA010000110.1 GCA_905215675.1 uncultured bacterium
ACGCTCTACTGCGCCAGACGATCCGTGATATTGTCCTTGATCCACTTGGGATCAAGCCATTCCAGAGGCGTCACTTCCACGCCGCCGACCAGCACCCCGAAATGCAGGTGATCCCCGAAGGCAAGCCCGGTGCTGCCGGTCTTGGCGATGATGTCGCCCTTCTTGACCACATCGCCCACCTTGACGGCGAATTCGCTCAGGTGCGCGTAAAGCGTCATCAGTCCCAGGCCGTGATCCACGACGATCAGTCCGCCGTAGATGCCCAGATCCCCCACGAAGACGACGCGGCCGTTGTTGGCCGCGGGCACATTGTCGTGCTTGATCGAGGCGAGGTCAAAGCCGAGATGGTAGTATTCGCCCACGTCCTTTCCCTGATAGACGCAGGATCGGCGGTCGGCGAAATTGGCGACGGACATGGCCCGGGGCATGCGCTTGAAAGCGCCGTCCCAGAGCATGGCGGACGCCGTCTGATCGCGCAGGCGGCGCAGGGTGTCGGCGTTGGCCGCGCGCAGGTTCATATTGATGTAGAGATAGCGATCCAGCGGATTCAGATCCGCGGGCGCATGGGAGCCCAGCTTGTCGCCGACGCGTTGCAGGAAGGAATCCGTGAGCTTGAGCGTGTCGCTCTTGAACTTGCGCTCGTAGGCCATGACCGTAAGCCCGCTGCGCGTCACGTTGCCCGCGAGGTCCGTCGCCGTCAGCTCAACGGACTTCTTGAATTCCGGGGCCGTCATGGTGTAGGGGAAGGGGAAAAAGCAGATATAGCTGCCGTCCGCCTGCCGGAAGCCCGGCACGAAATACCCTGCCACCAGCACGCCGCTGTTGACGATTTCCTCGTCCGCCGTATAGCGCACCACCGCGGAACCGCCGCGCCGGACATTGGGCGGGAGCGTCTTGACGGACAGGCGCGGAGCCTGCGTGTCAAGACGCATGGGCAGCGTAACGGTCCGCGTGTTGCCCTGACCGAAACCGGCCAGCGAACCGTCGGCGGCCTTCACTTCCAGCTCGAACGCCCCTTCGCGCAGGTCGGCCTTGGCCATGGACACCCGCACTTCCCGGCGCGTGTCGTAGCTGTCGAAATGCTTGCGGTAAATCTCGTTGACGACATTATTCTTGCGGATGCCCACCGACAGGGAACGCACGCCGGAAGGGTCCTCCATGATGACGGTCAGTTCGGACGAGGGAGAGACCCTGTCCGTCTTGGGCAGAATCGTCACCGTCGGCCCGTCGAGATCCTTGAAAAAAACATAGCCCCCGTAGCCGAGAGCAACAACAACTATCAATCCCAGCAGGGTGGGCAGAATACTTCTTCTCTGTTGTCTGCGCATGAACGTCTCCTTTCGCTCGGCGCTCACGGTAACGCGCCGCCGCACGTCAGCTTCGCACACTCCCCGCCGTACCGCAAGGGCGTCTCCCGCCTTTCGGGGGGCGCGACATTGACTTGAGATAAAAAATCTGTTTTGTCTTGCAGCTATGCGGCCGTCTCAAAAAACATCCCTGCCGCCGAGGATGCTTGATCCCCGGCGTTCCCGTCAGCGCATGGTACAGGAACTCAAGCGTTCCGGCATCACGGATGCGGCCGTGCTCCAGGCCATGGCCGTGGTGCCCCGGCATCTTTTCGTCGAGGAGGCCCTGCGCGTGCAGGCCTACGAGGACATCCGCCTGCCCATCGGCTACGGCCAGACCATTTCCCAGCCGTCCACCGTGGCGCTCATGACCCAGCGGCTGGAGGCGCGGCCGGGGATGCGCGTGCTGGAAATCGGCACGGGCTCGGGCTATCAGGCGGCCGTCCTCGCCGTCATGGGCTGCCGCGTCTATACCATCGAGCGGATCGCCGAGCTGTATCACGCCACACGGAACCTCTTGCAGCAACTTTCCCTTCGCGCTATTTATATGGTACGGGGCGACGGTACGCTGGGGCTTCCCGCGGCCGCGCCCTTTGAACGCATCATCGTCACGGCGGGAGGGCCGGAAATACCGCAGCCCCTGTTGCAGCAGCTTGCCGAAGGCGGCATTCTGCTCATTCCTGTCGGCGACAAGCCCCGTACCCAGCGCCTGTTGCGGGTACAGCGGCGCGCCGGGCGATTCCTGACGGAAAATCTCGGCCCCGCCAATTTCGTCGATCTCGTGGGCAGCCACGGCTGGTAGCCCACAGTCCAAGGAGTAGCTATGTCTTCCTGTTCATCCTGTTCGTCGGCATCCTCCTGTTCGTCGGCGGGCAATCCCGGCGGCGCCAACTGCGTCGAAGCCATGCTGGCCAAACAGGACGCTCAGATCGCCGAGCGTCTGAAACATATCAAGCACAAGATTTTCGTCATGAGCGGCAAGGGCGGCGTGGGCAAAAGTTCCGTGACCGTCAATCTGGCCGCGGCGCTCGCCGAAAAGGGCTACAGGGTGGGCATCCTCGACGTGGACATGCACGGTCCCAGCGTCCCCAATCTGCTGGGGCTGGCCTCCGGCATCGAAATGGACGACACCAATTCCATGATCCCCGCGGCCTACAGCGAGCGTCTTCACGTCATTTCCATGGACTCCTTCCTTCAGGACAGGGATCAGGCCATCCTGTGGCGCGGCCCCAAGAAATCGTCGGCCATCCGCCAGTTCCTGTCGGATGTGGGCTGGGGCGAGCTTGACTTTCTCGTCATCGATTCCCCTCCCGGCACCGGCGACGAACATATGACCGTCCTCAAGACCATTCCCGACGCCGAATGCGTCGTGGTGACGACCCCGCAGGAAATTTCGCTGGCAGACGTGCGCAAGGCCGTCAACTTCCTGCAACATGCCGAATCCACGGTGCTGGGCGTGGTGGAAAACATGAGCGGGCTGGAATGCCCCCACTGCCACAAGGAAATCGATCTGTTCAAGAAGGGCGGGGGCGAGGAACTGGCGCGCCATTACGGCATCCCCTTCCTCGGCGCCATTCCGCTTGATCCGGCCACCGTCGTCGCGGCGGATCAGGGCAAGCCCGTGGTGCTGCTGGATCACGACGGCCCGGCCAAGCGCGCCTTTCTTGCGCTGGCGGAGGCTGTAGCCGATGCCGCCAACAACGGCAAGGGCAAGAAACTGTCTGCCTAGGCGGCGGTACAGCGCCGCCCGGCCCGAAGCGAGCGGGAGAAACGTGTTTTTTCCCGCGAAACAACAGGCCGTAGGGTTTGAAACGCAACGCGTTTCAAGCTGAAAACGCTCTGGAAGTACGGGGAAGGCGGGTATCCCGCCTTCCTGTTTCTGCCATATTTTTCACAGCCGAGGCGGCCATGCTCAACCTTGCCAACAAGATCACCCTCGCCCGTATCCTCATGACGCCGATTGTGGTGATCCTTCTCTATTTTGAAGGACCCGTCACCTGTGTGCTGGCGACGGCCGCCTTTGCGCTGGCCTCGTTGACGGACTGGGCCGACGGCTACATCGCCCGGCGCGACAACCTTGTGACCAGCATGGGCAAATTTCTTGATCCGCTGGCCGACAAGGTGCTGATCTGTTCCGTGCTGATCATGTTCGTGGAACTGGAGTGGATGCCGGCATGGGTGGCCATCATCATGATCTGTCGCGAACTCGTCGTCACGGGGCTGCGCGCCATGGCCATTGACGAAGGCATCGTCCTGGCGGCGGACAAGTTCGGCAAGGCCAAGACCGTCATGCAGATTGCGGCCATCATTCCCCTGATGCTGCATCATCCGTACGGCGGCGTTGAGCTGTGGCATATCGGCGAAGCGCTGATGTATGTGGCGCTGGCCCTGTCGCTTTTCTCCGGCGCCAACTACTGCTACGGCTTTTATCGCACTACCGCCAACAAGTGAGCCTAGTGTTTCGCATGAGCAGCTTGCAGATTCGCCTCAAGAACTGTCTCCAGACCATTCTGGAGCTGGAGCCGGCCATCGGCGCCAATGAGGAAGGACATATCTTTTTTCGGGAATTTCATACGCTGAAGGCCTTTCTGGATCGCGTCGACGGCATGAGTCTGGTGGAGGACGATGTCGCCCGGCTGGAATCGGCCACGGCCATTTTTCTCGCGGAATTGCGCAACGTCGCCGACAAGGCTTCCGACAAGCGCCTGTTGCAGTAACAAATCATGGTCTGGCGCGTCGTCATCCTTGTGGCCCTCGGCCTCGTCAATCTGGTTCTTTTCGTGCATATGCTGTGGGGCAGTACCGGCCTTATGGAATATGCCGACCTGCGCCGCCAGCTGCGCGAAGCTCAGGAACAGGTAGCCGAACTGGACAGAAAGAACGCCGAACTGAGCAACGAAATCCGCTGGTTGCAGTCCGATTCCAATTATCTGGAAAAGATGATCCGTCAGCGCCTGCACTATGTGCGCGACAACGAGATTCTTTATCTTTTCAGTGAAAAACATACGCCGACATCGGGGGCAGACAAACAATGACAGAAAAAATCGAGTGGTACAAAGAAGTTCTGGAGCTGGAGCCCAACTCCAAGGTCTTTTTCCCTCTTGCCCGGATGCTGGCCAATGAGGGGGCTACGGAAGAAGCCATCGACATCATCGAGAAAGGTCTCGTGCGGCATCCCGAATTTCTGGAAGCCCGGCTGTACTGTATCGAGCTGCTGCATAAATGCGGCCGTGTGGAAGCCTGCCAGGCCCATGTGGAACGCCTGAGCAAGATGCTCTCCGCCTACGGCGAATTCTGGCGTGCCTGGGCAAGCTGCATTGCCGCCATGAAGGAATCCGGCTCCGAGGATACCGCCGCCGCGCTGCGTTTCTTGGCGGCCAACTTCCTGCACGGCCCCATTTCCCTGAACAAGATTATTGAAGAAGGGCTGGCCGCCGTTCTGGGCGAAAAAAGACCGGGAGAGGCGGCGCAGGCGGCCATGGTCGCCCCCGCGCCCGCCGTCGCGCCGGAAGCTGTCGCCGCCTCCGCCACGGCAGCGCCGGAAACCGCTGCCGCGGCAGCCGCCGCGGGCGCCGCCATGGCTGCCGCCGACGAACTGCCCGTCGTGGAAGAGCCCGCCCCGCAGGCCGCGCCCCTTGACGATGATTTGCTCGGCATGACCGATGCCGCGCCTGTTGCCGACGAACTGCCCGTCGAGGAAGACCCCGCCCCGCAGGCCGCTTCCCTTGACGATGATCTGCTCGGCATGGCCGATGCCGCGCCTGTTGCCGACGAACTGCCCGTCGAGGAAGACCCCGCCCCGCAGGCCGCGTCCCTTGACGATGATCTGCTCGGCATGGCCGATGCCACGCCTGTTGCCGACGAACTGCCCGCCGTGGAAGAGACCGCCCCGCAGGCCGCTTCCCTCGACGATGATCTGCTCGCCATGACCGACGCCGCGCCCGATGACGACAGCTCGGTGATGGATGAAGCTGACGCCCTGCTGACGGATGAATCCTTCTTTACCGAAGATGCCGCTTCGGCAGACGGCGACGACGACAACATGTTTGCCGATCTTGACGAGACGCTTGAAGCCGAAGATTTGCCGGACCTCGACGCCGCGCCCATGATGATGGACGCGGAGCCCGCGGCTTCCGCCCCGACGGAGGCCGCCGCCATGCCGGACGAGGAGCAGGATACGCCCGATGCGGAAGAGACGCCGCAGGAAACCTTCTCCATTCGTACACGCTCCATGGCGGAAGTCCTCGCGGAGCAGGGGGACATACAGGGCGCTCTCGAAATTTATCAGGAACTGGCGCAGACCGCCGAGGGAGCCGAAAAGGACGAACTCTCGCAACGTATCATTACCTTGCAGGCCCGTCTGGGCGGGGCCGTGCCCACGCCCGCCGTGGAAGAAGCGCCCGCCAAGGCGCCTACCGGCAAGGAACAGGTTCTCAGCGTCCTGACGAGTCTTGCCAAGGGGCTGGAAAACCGCGCCCATTAACAATGCACGGTATCCGGGCTCCGGCCGCTGCTCCCCGCAGTTGCCGGAGCCCGTCATTCGTTCGGAAGTTGCGCTCGCAAAAGCGTATTTGCCGCAGGGAGGCCCCGGAGGGTTTCCCGGTATCTCAGGGAACAGAAGGCGTTCTCGCACAGGGGACAGGAGACAAGAGTGTCCCAACTGCCGTACCGTTTTATCGCGCTGCTGGCTGCGGCATCTCTGGCCGCCGGTTGCAGCAGCTACCAGCCGACCAAAAATGTCTGGAAGACGACCAAAAATTTCTGGTACACCTACGTTAGTCCGCCTGCTGAGGTCGATTACGGCGAAAAGGGCGATCTTTCTCCCCGGGCGCTGGCGCTGACGACCTGCATGATGGGCATCGACGTGGAACTCGGCAAGCTTGAGCGTCTGATGCTCAATGCCGACAAACCGCCGACGCGGGAATGGCTGGACAGCGTTTTCAATGATTATCCGTGGATCAACGGCGTCGCGGGCATCAAGTACGACGGCACCATCATTGGACAGGAACCGGCCGCATCCCTGAAGCAGATCGACTATATTCCCCTGCTGTATGAGGACAAGAAGCAGAGCAGCCGGGCGCTGCGGGCAGACGTGCAGGCAAGCCCGCTGGGCCCCGAAGTGGTGCTTGCCTCTCCGCTCTATGACGGCGTAACCTTCCTTGGTCTGGTGGCTGTCCACTTCGATATACGCAATCTCATGCGTTATGCCACCAGCCCGGAGGATATCGTCATCCTGTCCCCGCTCGGCCTGCTCTGGCCCGGGCGCTTCGACTACGCGTCCACGCCGCTGGCGGGCGTGCGCTGGGATGAAGCCGTGCAGCGCAGCTCTTCCGGCACCTGTTCCAATCAGGCGGGCTCCTTCTATTATATGGTGCGCTATTTCGGGAACCTGCCGCTCGTGTTCGCCGTCGTTGAATCCGGCAATTTCCCGGCGGGCAGCGAAGAAAAGAATCAGGCCTACTACCCGAAACAACGGGACAAACTGCCGCCGCCGCCCATGCCGGAGCGCAAGGAAGACGCCTTTTCGCAGCCCTTCGGCGCGCCGGAAGACGGCATTCCCGCGCCGACGCCCCAACAAGAGCCCGCCGCATCCGATACGGGCGTGGCGATTCCGGGCGCGCCCCTGTTGCAGGCCCCCGAAGCCGCCCCGCAATCGTCGCGTCGTCAGATTCGCGAACGTCAGCTGGAAGGCGAAAACGTCAAGGTCAATCGTCCGCTGCGCGAACGCCGTATACGCCGTCTGCAAATCGACCCGCGCGCACTGGAAGTCGCGCCCATTCCCGAACCCGGCGAATCCTTTGAACGCCCGGAAGAAACCGTGACGCGCCCGAGCCCCTTCGGACCTCGCCGCACGACGCCGACGAACGCCGCGCCGACGGAAGAACCCGCCGCGACGCCGGAACCGTCGGCGAAGGCACAGCCGACGCCCGCGCCCGCCGCTTCGGAAACGACGACTTCCGCGCCGGAACAAGGCGCGCCGAAGCAGGAAAAGGCCGCGACGCCGCCCACGGAGGAAAAGACGACCGCCCCCGCCGAACCGCAAAAGACGGAAGGCGGCCTGCGCCTGCTCCCCGGCGGACGCCCCAGCCCCTTCGGCCCCCACTAGAGCGTGTTCACCTTTGAAAAAGGTGAACACGCGAGGCGGCGGCACAGCGCCGCCCGGCCCAAAGTGAGCGGAAAAACCGCG
>CAJMRA010000111.1 GCA_905215675.1 uncultured bacterium
CGACAGGCCGTATGGTTTGAAACGCGCAGCGTTTCAAACTGAAATTGCTCTAGTGCGTTTCACCGTGCGGCTGCCGCCCTCCATGCCGTCATCCGGCCGGGGCGGTACCGCGGCTTACTCGTCGCCGTCGCTCAGCGCGTAGTATTCGGCCAGCATGGGACCGAAAAATTCCGCGCCGTCGCCCAGTTCCTCCTCTATGCGGAGAAGCTGATTATACTTGGCCATGCGTTCGGAGCGGCAGAGAGAACCGGTCTTGATCTGACCGGCGTTGACGCCCACGGCAAGATCGGCAATGAAGCTGTCCTCGGTTTCCCCGGACCGGTGGGAAATGACGGTGGTGTAGGCGGCTTCCTTGGCCATTTCGATGGTATCGAGCGTTTCCGTCACCGTGCCGATCTGGTTGAGCTTGATCAGGATGGAGTTGCCCACCCCCTCGTTGATGCCCTCGGCCAGAATGGACGGGTTGGTCACGAACACGTCATCGCCCACCAGCTGGATGTCGCCCAGAGTCGACGTCAGCATCTTCCAGCCGTCCCAGTCGCCTTCGGCCATGCCGTCCTCGATGGAGATCAGGGGATACTTGCTGGTGAATTCTTCCAGCCAGGCCGTCATTTCCGCATTGCTGAAGGTGCGGTTTTCGCCCTTGAGCACGTACTTGCCGTCCTGATAGAATTCGGAGGCGGCGGCGTCGATGGCCAGCACGATTTCACTGCCGGGATTGTAGCCCGCTTCCTCAATGGCCTTGATGATGTAGGCGAACGCCTCGTCGTGGCTCTTGAGATTGGGCGCGAAGCCGCCTTCGTCGCCCACGCTGGTAACATGCCCGTCGGCCTGCAGGATTTTCTTCAGGGCATGAAAGACTTCCGCGCCCATGCGCAGGGCGTCGCGGAAGCTCTGCGCCCGGACGGGCATAATCATGAATTCCTGAATATCAAGATTGTTGGGCGCATGCGCGCCGCCGTTGATGATGTTCATCATGGGCGCGGGCAGCACCTTGGCGTTGACGCCGCCGAGATAATTGTACAGGGGCATTCCCACATACTGGGCGGCCACGCGGGCGCAGGCCATGGAAACCCCGAGCATGGCATTGGCGCCGAGGCGGGACTTGTTGTCCGTACCGTCCAGATCAATCAGCGTATTGTCGATCTGGACCTGATGGAGGACGTCCAGTCCCAGCAGGGCGTCGGCAATTTCCGTATTGACGTTTTCCACGGCCTTGGTCACGCCCTTGCCGCCGTAGCGCTTCTTGTCGCCGTCGCGCATTTCGAGGGCTTCGCGGCTGCCGGTGGATGCGCCGGAGGGCACGGCCGCGCGGGCGCTCTGTCCCGATTCGAGCGTGACTTCCACCTCGACCGTGGGATTGCCGCGCGAATCAAGAATCTCGCGGCCGTAAACCGACGCAATGCTGCTGCTCATGGCTTTCTCCTTGTGTTTGCGGCGCCGGGAGAGCGCCGGGGCCGTTACCGGCCGATGCTTTCAAAGTGCAGTCGCCGCAGCCCTTCCAGCAGCAGCGAGGGGAAAACTTCCGTAAAGATGGCGGTGACGCGCGCGATGGACTGCGCAAAACCGCCCGTGGCGTAAATGGCCGTGTCGCCGGGCAGCTGACGCGCCAGACGGGCGCACAGGCTTTCCACCATGCCCACAAAGCCGAAATAAAGGCCGTGCTGGATACTCGTGCTGGTACAGCGGGCGATGACGGGTTCCGTGGCGTCCATGTCCAGATCGACGCGCGGCAACTGGGCCGTCTGCCGGGCGAGGGCGGAGAGAGCCGTTTGCGGACCGGGGAAAATGAGCCCCCCGCGGTAGGCGTTGCCTTCCACGCAGTCGAACGTGACCGCCGTGCCGAAATCCACGACGATGAAGGATGCGGGTTCGGGATGCAGACGCCGGGCCGCATACGCGCCCACCAGTCTGTCGGCCCCCACTTCGGAAGGGATATGATACTGATTTTCCAGAGGAACAGGAATATCGACGGGAACAAACGCCACGGGACAGCCGATATACCGCGCCACACAGGCGCGCACAATGGCGTTGATGTTGGGCACCACCGAGGAAATCACGCAGTGCGAGATCCCGTCGGGGGATACTCCCGCATGGGAAAGCAGCGTCAGGAGACTGAGCCCGAGGCTGTCGGAGGTCTGGCCCGTGTCGGTTCGCAGGGTGTAGGAGGTGCAGACGCGGGACGCATCCGCCAGGCCCACCTTGATGGAGGTATTGCCGATGTCGAAAAGCAGAAGTTCGGCCTGCATTGTCTTTCCCGCACATGCCGCCCGCCCCGTGCGGGACCGGCGGTTGCATTGTAAGAAGTCGGAAAAGGCGTAAAGCGTCAAATCCGACGCGTCCGAGACGGGGAGAGTATGCCAGAGCCGCGCAACGGACGCAAGTACCGGCACACGCGGGCGGCGCGCGGCTTACCGGGCCTCGCGCTTATGCAGCAGCAGCCAGCCCGAATTTTCCCAGACAATATTGCCCAGCGCCTGAAGGACGTCCCTGTCCTGCGGACGATCGGTCAGCAGCCAGGGCGCGTCCGAAGCCATCCAGGCGTCGGCGTAGCCCAGTTCCCCCGCCTTGTGATACTGTTCAAAGCGCAACCAGAGACGGGCAGCTTCAATATTCTTGTTATAGAAGGGATGCGAACCGTCCTTGAAGGTATGGTCCAGCGGACGCAGGGCTATATGGCGCACGCCCATGTCGCCGCTGTTGCTGTAGACGCGCTCGCCTTCCGGCACAAGACGGGCTACGGCGTCGAGCGCTTCCCGGTGCAGGCGGCTGTGGGCCGTCCATTGCCGGGCGCGCTGCTCATACGGCAGCGGCAGGCCCGTCCATTGGGCGACGGCATGCTGCGCGCCCACGTTCTGCCTGTCGGGATTGCCGAGAAAGAGACCGCAGGCCAGACCGGCGACCGCCGCCACGCGCAGCAGACGGGGAATGCGCGGCCAGAAGGGAGCCAGAAGGGCGACGATCAGGAGCCAGGACAGGGGAATGAGAAAACGCAGCCCCCGGATCAGCTCGTGCCCCATGGGCAGACGGCCGTACTGGACGGCGTAGCGGCTTTCCGCCCAGCTGAACAGCACGACGCAGGCCAGCCCGAGCAGCATGCCGGGATACAGGCGCAACAGCTGCCGGACGCGTTCCGACCCGGCGCGCAGGGTCACATACGCGCCGCAGGCGGCCAGCAGGAAAAGCGGCGGCCGGAAGGCGTAATGGAACAGATAGCCGGGAATGGCCTCGACGGTCTCCGTATAGTTGCGGACCCAGCGCAGCCGGAACAGCTCCCGGAAGGTCGCCAGCTCGTCGGCCGTGAAATCCTGCGGCTGCCCGAGGGACGCCCGCAGAAAAATCACCACGGGGACGAAATAGCAGACGAGACAGAGCAGCAGATTGAGCGCGTGCCCCCTCCAGGTCAGGATATCCGGCTTCATCAGCGCATAGGCGCAGAACAGCATGCCGCCGAAGGTTAAGCCGTTGAGGCCGTGTACCCAGACGCTGAGACCGACGCAGAACATGGCCGCCGGGCGCAGGGCGGCGCGGGACGCTCCCGCCAGTCCGACCAGCAGCAGCACCGGCCACAGGGCCGCATACAGCGTGCGCGGAATGGGATCGGAATGGGTCAGTCCCCAGAAGGTGCCCCAGCCCACCCAGATGGTGAGACTGAACAGCAGGGACAGCACGGCGGCAAGCCCGGGACTGGAAAACAGCCGACGCCCCAGCGCATAGGCCGAACAGAGGCCCAGAAAGATGGTCAGCGCGCCCGCGCGGAACAGGCCCACGGCATAGGCGCTGCCGGGCGTCAGCAGGCCCGCGACGAACTGGAACAGATTCCAGAAGGAATTGGCCGGCGTCAGCGTGCGCAGAATGGGATCGTTGGCGAAACACTCGGGATGCGCCAGCCCGGCCATGGAAAAGGCGTAGGTACTGAGATCGCTGTCCATGTCCGCGCCGCCGGAGGCCATGTCCGGCACGCCGCAGGCAATGGCGAAGGCGTAGAGCGCGGCCAGAAGGACGAACAGCATATCCGCCGCCTGAACGCCGCTGCGGACGGGGGGCGAGGGCATGACAAGATTTTTCAGGGGTTGCGACATCGGGACTCCTTGGCACTGCCCGGCAAAGAGCATGAAACGCCGGGCGAAGGATGCTAGCGCAAAAGGCGGGTACCCTTCAAGCGTATTCCTGCGCTCAACGGGCTTGCAACATCCTTGACCCCGCGTGTACAGTGCCGCATGCGCGTCGCATATTCACCAGGACAGCAGCCATGACCACACAAGCACCACCGGAAGCGCCCTTCTTCTTTTTTCACCTGCCCCGCACGGCGGGCACGACCCTGAACGCCATTCTCACGGCCAACTTCGCCCCCGACGAGGTGCTGAGCGTCTACCGGCGCGAAGATTACGCGGCCTGCCGCGAACTGGAAGTATCGCGGCTGAACCGCCTGCGCCTCATTCAGGGGCACCTGATGCCGCAATCCCTGTATCCGCCCACGCTGTACGGGCGTCCGGTGCGCATTTTCACCTTCCTGCGCGAACCCGTGGCGCGTCTGGTTTCGGAATACAGGTTCCTGCGGACCTGGCCCCGCAATCACATGTATGCCTACCTGAACGAAAACAATATTTCGTTCGAGCATTACCTGACGGGCAAGGAGCATCAGCTCTGCCTGCGCGGCAGCAATTTCATGACCCACTCGCTGGCCGGCAAATTCAAGAATATCGACGACGCCGAAGCGCTGGCGCGGGCAAAGGATCGGCTGGAAAACGCCTTCTGCTGCTTCGGCATACAGGAACATTTCGACGAAAGCCTGCTCCTGATGGCCGGGACGCTGGGCCTGACCCATCTTTTCTATGAACGCAGGAACGTCCTGCGCAAGGACGTTCCCCTCCCGCCGATGACGGACAGGGAACTGGAGCTGGCCGCGGAGCTGAATCAGGCGGACGCGGCGCTGTACGATTTCGCCGTGAAGCTGCTGGAACAGCGCGTCGCCGAACAGGGGCCCGCCTTTGCGGGACGGCTGGAAACCTTCCGGCATGTCAACGAAAAATTCCAGAATGTCTGCGCGCTCATGGAACGCAAGCTGCGGATCAGGGAAGACGGGGCCATTATCCGCCCCAAATCCTGATCTGCCGGGATCAGAAGGAGACCGCTATGGAAAACGCACCGGAACGCCGCACGCCGCGTATGCGCGCCCTGAAGGCCCGCTTCAGACCGCTGCTGGCGGGTAATGACTGGCAGAATCATCTGGACGAAATCGCGGACTGCGGCCTGTCCGCCGTGGGGCCGCTCATCGCCCTCCTGCCCCTGGACCCCCTGACGCGCCATCGCGCCGCCGTGGCGCTGGGGCGCGCGGTCGCCCGCATCGCCGACGCGCATCCCGAAGACATGCGCAACATCATGCGCCGCCTCATGTGGCACATGAACGAGGAATCCGGCAATATCGGCTGGGGCATTCCCGAAGCCTTCGGCGAAATCGCCGCCGCCTGCCCGCAGGCGGGCAAGGAATTTCATCGCGTCCTCATCTCCTACATCATAGAGCTGGAAAAGGACGACAATTTCTGCGATCAGGATGTGCTGCGCCGCTCCTGCTACTGGGCCATCGGCCGCCTTGCCCAGTCCCGTCCCGATCTGGCCGCCCCCGCCCGCCCCTGGCTGCGCAAGGGCGCGGCGCTCGACAGGGATACCGTCTGCCGCGGCATGGCCGCATGGGCCCTTTCCCGTCTCGGCCCCACGCTGGACGACATGCCCGCCTTGCGGGCCCTTGCCGAAAGCGGCGACCGGACGCCCTGCCCCGTTTTCGACGGAAACGAGGTGCATGACCTGCCCCTTGCCGACGTGGCCGCCCAGGCCCTGACCGCCCGCCCGCGGCAGTTGAGCTGACGTCATGCAGGCATCCACCCCCACGCTGGCGCGCCGCTATGCCTACAAGCTCCTGGCCAATGTGGCTTCCGTGCCGGTCTATCTCGTCATGGAAGCCATCCTCCCGCGCGCCCTGGGGCCGCAGATGTACGGCAACTACAGCTTTGCCACCAATCTGTTTCAGCAGCTGTCCGGCTTTCTCGACATGGGCACGTCCACCTGCTTCTACAACGCCCTTTCGCGGCGGCAGGGAGAAGGCGGACTCATCGCCTTTTATGTGCGCGTCGGTCTGCTGGTCCTCTGCATCAGCCTTGCCGCGGCGGCGCTGATGCTCGTGCCCCCCGTGGGCAATCTGCTCATGCCCGACGTGCCGGGCTGGCTGGCCCCCCTGGCCGCCGTCTGGGCCTTTCTGACCTGGTGGGGCCGCGTCCTGCGCTCCACCAACGACGCTCTCGGCGAAACCGTGCCTTCCGAACTGGTGCGCACGGCCCTCTCGCTCGTCGCCGTTCTGGCGCTGGGGGCGCTTTTCTGGTGCGACGCGCTTACCGTTCACAGCCTTTTCGCCCAGCAGTACGTCATGCTCGGTTCCACGGCCCTCGGCTACTGGTTCGTGACGCGCTCGGCCTGGCGACGCCGCTTCGGCGCGCCCGTGCCCCTGTCGCTGGAAGCGCACGCCCGGCGCGCCTACACGCGGGAATTCTTCGACTACAGTCATCCGCTTTTTGTGCAGGCGCTGCTTTCCTTCGCCATGCTGTCCATGGAACGCTGGCTTCTGCAATGGTTCGACGGCAGCGCCGAACAGGGCTTCTTTGCCCTGTCGCAAAAGGTAAGCATGGCCTGCTTCCTCTTTGTCTCCGCCATGACGCCCCTGATCATGCGCGAACTTTCCATTGCCTGGGGACGCAGGGACGCCGCCGCCATGGGGCGGCTGATCAACCGCTTCGCCCCCCTGCTCTACGTGGTGGCCGCCTACTTTTCCTGCTTCACGCTGGTTGAAGGCGCGGCGCTCGTGCGCATCTTCGGCGGCGAGGAATTCGCCGCCGCCATCGTTCCCGTGCAAATCATGGCCCTGTACCCCCTGCATCAGGCATACGGACAGCTGGCGGGCTCCGTCTTTCATGCGACCGGCCGGACCCGCATCCTGCGCAACATGGCGGCGGCGGAATGCGTCTACGGTCTGGCCACGGCGTGGCTGCTGCTGGCCCCGGCCGATCTGTACGGCTTTCATCTCGGCGCCACCGGTCTGGCCTGCAAGACGGTTTTCGTCCAGATGCTGACGGTCAACCTGTACCTCTGGCTGGCCTCGCGCTTCGTGCCGCTCCACTTCTGGCGTAATCTGGCCCATCAGATATGGAGTCTTGCCGCCCTGCTGGCGCTGGCCTGGGCCTGCCGGGAAGTCAGTCTCCTTGCGGGGCTGGGAGGCGCGGAAAGCATTCCCCGCTTTTTCCTGTCCGGCATCCTCTATACCTGCTGCGTGGCCCTGTTCGCGGCCGTCCTGCCCGCCTTCCTCGGTCTTTCCCGGCAGGAAGTCCGGGAACTGATTATCCGCTTCCGACGCCGCAAGGGCTAAGGCGTATCAACACTAAATCGTTCTTCTGGGGGGAAGGAAACCCCCTTGGCTAGGGGCTGTTTCTAAAAAATTTATTGCAGCCAAATCAGACAGGCCGCTAACA
>CAJMRA010000112.1 GCA_905215675.1 uncultured bacterium
GCGAAACGACAGGCCGTATGGTTTGAAATGCGAAGCATTTCAAACTAAAAATGCTTTAGTGTTAACAGGCCCCAAGGCGTGAAAGCGCCCGTTTCCGGCTGGAGCGTTGTATCTTTGAAAAAGGTAAAACGCTCCAGCCGGGACGGGCGCTTTTTTTGCGTCTCCGGGAGGCGCTTGATCGCAGGGGCGTCGTGCCTTGGAAAAAGGCAAAAGGCGAGGCGGCGGCACAGCGCCGCCCGGCCCGAAACGGGCGGAAAACCGCGTTTTTTCCATGATAACGACAGGCTGTATGGTTTGAAATGCAACGCGCTTCAAACCGGAAGTGTAGTATATAGATAATCTATAACTTTTCTCCATCTGATGTAGAGTTTTTTTGTGAAAGATGCGCGACTGGCATATCGCGGAGTCGCTTCTGTTGCTTTTTGTCTCTTTCGCCTCATGAAAGAGGCGTTACGGCATTTTTGGCGTCATTCCGCGGGGAAAAGTCCTGTCCCGGAGTGGTCCGTTCTGCCGGGCCGCTTTACAGGCCCGGCAGGAGCGGCTACTATGCACGTCATGAAGTGGATGGCTCTTGTAAGGCAATTCCGCTGCCCGTCCGCATGTCTGGTCGGTCTTTTGGCGCTGGCGCTTTGTGTCGCGCCCGCGGTCTGTGCCGCCCGCACGCCCGGCAAGGCCGGTCTGCGGCGTCCGTCGCCGCCCCCTGCCGGGGCGTCGGCATCCGGCTGGACCTTCGGCGCGGATGAGGCGCAGACCGCCCGCTGGCGGCAGGGTATCAGCGGCGCCGAGCTGCAGCATCAGGCGGTTAGCGGCGCGGGAAGGCGTTCCGGCGTTTCCGGCGCGACGGCGCGGGCCGGGAAGCGCGCCGACGACGGAAAAAAGTCCGCCATGGCCGCTGCCGCCCCTTCCGGCGGCGACAGGTCCGGCGTCTACCTGAGCTGGGAACGCGATATCACCACCTGGCAGCCGGAAACGCCGACCCGCATCCGTCAGGCGGGAGAGGTCTTTTCCCTGCATCAGCGTCATATCGTGCGGGCGCAGGCCCGCGCCGGGGACAAGAACGCGTCCGTCAGCGTCGGGCCGGAAGTGATTCTCAAGGATGACAACGACAAGGCCGTGGCCAAGGACCCGCACAGTCCGGATTCCGCCGTGGGCTTCGGCATGCATTTCATGCTCGGTTTCTGAGCCGCGGTTCCTCGTGGATTTGGCGGCCTTTTGCGCAGACCCCGCGTCCGTACGGCGCGGGGTCTGCGCGCGGGCTTGAAAGAAAATCGCATTCGATGTAGGGAAAAGGGTTCGTATCGAAAATCCGCGCTCACCCGGCGCGGAATATCGTTCTCTTCTTGTATCCAAGCGGCTCAGGCCGCCGCGAAATACGCTTAAGGAGCGCTTCTGTGGAATACACTGTCGAAGATATTTCCCCTGTGAAGAAAAAGGTCAACATCACCACCGATCCCAAGGAAGTGGAAGCCGCCATCATGGGCGCCGTGGCGCTGTACAAGACGTCCGTGCAGCTGGACGGCTTCCGCAAGGGCAAGGTCCCCGCTTCGGTGGTGGAGAAGCGCTTCCGCGATCAGATTTACGGCGAAGCCCGTCAGGATCTCATCAACGTGCACATCAACGACGTGATGCAGAAGCTGGACGTGACGCCCGTGTCCGGTCTGAACCTCTCCGATGAAAGCGCCTTTGAAAAGGGCGAGCCCTTTACCTACAGCATGGAATTCGAAGTGCTGCCGACCTTTGATCTGCCTCCGTACGAAGGTCTGGAAGTGGAACAGGAAAAGGTCGAAGTCAAGGATGAGGAAGTGGACGAAGTTCTCGCCCGCATCCGCCGCGACCATGCCAAGCTGATTCCCGTGGACGGCGACGGCCCGGCGGTGGACGGGCAGGTGGTCAATATCGACTTTTCCGCCCTTGAAGACGGCAAGCCCGTGGAAGGCCTCGGCGCAACCGGTTTCGATCTGGCCCTGGGCGAGCATCAGGCCCTGGAAGACTTTGAAAAGCTCGTCAAGACCGTGAAGCTCAATGCCGAAGGGCAGGGCGACATCACCTTCCCCGCCGATTTCCTCGCCAAGGACCTTGCGGGCAAGACCCTGACCATGAAGGTCAAGGTGCATGCCATCAAGGCCCCTCAGGAGCCCGAACTGAACGACGATCTGGCCAAGCAGGTCGGTGCGGAAAGCCTGGAAAAACTGCGCGAAGGCATTGCCGAAAGCTATCGCAAGAGCCGCGAAAGCCTGAACAAGGGCGCGGCCGAAAAGAAGATTCTCGATCAGCTGCTCAAGCTGGTGGACTTCCCCCTGCCGGAAAGTCTGCTGGACGTGCAGGTGCGCAGCCTGCTGGCCGATCTGCGCGTGCGTCTGGAACGTCAGGGCAAGAGCCTCGAAGCCCTCGGCAAGAGCGAAGAGGAACTGCGCAAGGAAGTCTTGCCGCAGGCCGAGGAAATCACCCGCAGCCAGGTGCTGCTGCTTGCCATCGCCAAGAAGGAAAAGCTGCAGGTCAGCGAACAGGAAGTCAACATGCAGCTGTACCAGCTCTGCCTGCGCAGCGGCGAGGATTTCAAGCAGGTTCGCGAAGCCTACGAACGTTCCGGCATGATGTTCACCCTGCGTGATCGTATGCTGGCCGACAAGGCCATGGATACCGTCTACGCCCGCGCCAAGGTGACGGAAGTGGAACCCAAGCCCGCTGCCGAAGAAAAGAAGGATTAGTTCGACCCCTTTTCGCAATTCCGGCAGAGAACGCACGCACCCGTGCGGTGCGGCGCGTTCTCTGCCGTTGATCTTTTCAGGGCGTGGCGTTGCCGGAGCGCGCAAACGGCTTGCGCCTTTTTCAGGCAATGCGTATATTTCCCGCAACGCGACGGGCTACGGATCGCGCGGTTCCGCAGGGAGCGGTCGCCGCATGCTCGCCGTGGATTTTCCGTCGTCGGCGTTTCTTACGCAAGGAGTGACGCTTCTATGTCCCTTGTCCCTATCGTCGTCGAAACCACAGGTCGCGCCGAACGCTCCTATGACATTTATTCCCGGCTGCTCAAGGACCGTATCGTCCTGCTCGGCACCGAGGTCAACGATACCGTGGCTTCGCTCATCTGCGCGCAGCTTCTTTTTCTGGAATCCCAGGACCCGGAAAAGGAAATCAGCCTGTACATCAATTCGCCCGGCGGTTCCGTTACGGCCGGTCTGGCCATCTATGACACCATGCGTTACATCACCGCGCCCGTCACGACCGTGTGCATGGGGCGCGCGGCCAGCATGGGGGCGTTCCTGCTCGCGGCCGGCGAGCCCGGCATGCGTTTTGCCCTGCCCAACAGCCAGATCATGATTCATCAGCCTTCGGGCGGCTTCCATGGGCAGGCGACGGATATCGACATCCACGCCCGGGAAGTGCTGCGCCTGAAGGAGCGCCTCAACACCATTCTTTCCGAAAATACGGGAATGGGATATGACGAGGTGGTGAAGGCTACCGAACGCGACAACTTCCTTACCCCCGAAGAAGCCAAAGCCTGCGGCATCATCGACCGCGTGCTTGTTTCGCGCCGCGATCTTGCGGAAAAGAGCTAAATCATGCCGAAAGAGAACGCTACGCAAGCCCCTCTGCGCTGTTCCTTTTGCGGACGCAGCGAGCGGGAGGCCCGCAACCTGATCGTGCAGGGCAACGCCTGCATCTGCGACGCCTGCATCAAGGCCTGCAACGAGATTATTGCTCGCGATCAGCTGGAAAGCCCGGAAAGCCCGGAACGCCTGCTGGCGCCGCAGGAAATCAAGGAAAAGCTCGACGAATATGTCATCGGCCAGAACGAGGCCAAGAAAATCCTCTCCGTGGCCGTGCACAACCATTACAAGCGCGTTTTTTATGCGGACGCGCTCGGCGACGACGTGGAGCTTGAAAAAAGCAACATCCTGCTTGTGGGCCCCTCGGGCAGCGGCAAGACCCTGCTGGCCAAGACGCTGGCCAAGATTCTCAAGGTTCCCTTTGCCATTGCCGACGCGACGACGCTGACAGAAGCGGGCTACGTGGGCGAGGATGTGGAAAATATTCTCGTTCAGCTGCTGCAAAACGCCGATTATGACATCGAGGCCGCCAGCAAGGGCATCATCTATATCGACGAAATCGACAAGATTTCCCGCAAGAGCGACGGTCCCTCCATCACGCGCGACGTGTCCGGCGAAGGCGTGCAGCAGGCGCTGCTCAAGATTATTGAAGGCACCGAGGCCAATATTCCTCCCAAGGGCGGGCGCAAGCACCCCCAGCAGGAATTCATCCGCATGAACACGTCAAATATCCTGTTCATCGTGGGCGGGGCCTTCGTGGGGCTCGACAAGATCGTCGAGGCCCGCATGAGCGGCGGCAGCATGGGCTTCGGGGCCAAGGTGCGTTCCGCCAGGGAAATGTCGCTGGCCGAGCTGCTGGAAAAGATTCATCCCCAGGACCTCGTCAAGTTCGGCCTGATTCCCGAATTTGTGGGCCGCATTCCGATCATCACCCATGTGGACGATCTGGACGAGCCCGATCTCGTGCGCATCCTGACCGAACCTAGGAATGCGCTCGTGCGTCAGTATCAGAAGCTTTTCGAGCTGGAGCATGTGCATTTGCGTTTCACGGCCGACGCGCTCAAGGCCATTGCCGCGCGGGCCATCGAACGCAAGACCGGCGCGCGCGGGCTGCGCAACGTCATGGAGCGGACCATGCTCGACATCATGTACAAGCTTCCCTCCATGCCCAATGTGCGCGAATGCCTGATCAATCAGGCCGTCATCGAAAAGGGCAAGGATCCTGTGCTGCTGTATGACGACGGCACGGAGGTCAAGCCGGAAGAACAGGCTTCGTAATCCGTACCCTGACGCGCCCTGTCCCGGTGCCGCAACGGCATCGGCGTACGACCTTCACGAGGGGAGGGGGGCCTTTCCGGCAAGGGAAAGGGTTCCCTCCCCTCTTTCAAAAACGCTACGGCGGCCTTGCCGCCTCCGAGGATTCTTATGCCGGATATCGCCAACACTTCCCTTATCCCGGTCATGCCCCTGCGGGAAGTGGTCATGTTCCCGCGTTCCATCATGCCCCTTTTTGTGGGGCGCGAGGCCTCCATGAAGGCTATCGAAGCCGCGCAGGCCGGCGTCGGCAAGCAGATTTTTCTTGTGACGCAGAAGGAACCGGAGCTGGAAAAACCGTCTCCCGAGCAGCTTTTCCCCGTGGGGGTCGTCTGTCGCGTCCTGCAGGTGCTGCGACTGCCCGACGGTACCATCAAGGTGCTGTTCGAAGGCGTGCGCCGCGCCCGCTGGACGAGCCTGGAGGACGGCCCCTCCTGCCTGCTGGCCGGCGTTGAGGATACGCCCCAGACCGAGGGGCGTCCCGAAGAGCGCTCGGCGCTGGTGCGCGCCGTGCACGAGGCGCTGGAGGAGTACGGCAAGATCAACAAGAAGATTTCGCAGGACGCCATGCTGTCCATGCTGGCGCTGGAAGATCCCGGAGCGCTGGCCGACGCCGTGCTGCCGCATCTGAAGGTGGACTACGTCAAGAAGCAGCAGGCGCTGGAAATGGACGACGTTTCCGAGCGTCTGGAACTGGTGTTCGAGCTGCTGCAAAGCGAGGTTTCGCTCGCTTCGGTGGAAAAGCGCATCAAGACGCGCGTGCGGCAGCAGATGGAGCGCAACCAGCGGGAATACTACCTGACCGAACAGATCAAGGCCATCAACAAGGAAATGGGACGGGACGACGATCCCCAGGCCGAGGTGGACGAGCTGGAGCAGAAACTGCGGGCGCTGAACATGCCCGAGGAGGCGCGCGAAAAGGCGCTTGCCGAAGTGAAAAAACTGCGCGCCATGCCGCCGTCCGCGGCCGAATATACCGTGGTCCGCAATTATGTGGACTGGTTCCTTGATCTGCCCTGGAACGAACTCAAGGAAATCGACATCAATATCGATACGGCCCGGCAGGTGCTGGACGGGGATCACTACGGTCTGGAAAAGCCCAAGGAACGTATTCTCGAATATCTTGCCGTGCAGAAACTTTCCAGGGGGCTCAAGGGACCCATTCTCTGTTTTGTGGGGCCTCCCGGCGTGGGCAAGACCTCGCTGGCCAAATCCGTGGCCAAGGCCACGGGACGCGATTTTGTGCGTCTTTCCCTCGGCGGCGTGCGCGACGAGGCCGAGATTCGCGGCCATCGGCGCACCTATGTGGGGGCGCTGCCCGGCAAGATCATTCAGTCGCTCAAGCGCGTCAAATACAATAATCCGCTCTTCTGTCTTGACGAAATCGACAAGATGACGGCGGATTACCGGGGAGATCCTGCTTCCGCCCTGCTGGAAGTGCTCGATCCCGAACAGAATGACACCTTCATGGATCATTATCTCGACATCGAGTACGACCTCTCCAAAATCTTTTTCATCACGACGGCCAATTCGCTGCACAGCATTCCCATGCCGCTGCTGGACCGCATGGAAATCATCGAGCTGAACAGCTATCTGGAAACGGAAAAACGCCATATTGCGCGGAATTTCCTGCTGCCGCGGCAAATTGAGGCCCACGGGCTCAAGCCGGAAAATATCCGCCTTTCCGAAAACGCCCTGCTGGACATCATTCGTTCCTACACGCGGGAAGCGGGCGTGCGTAATCTTGAGCGGGAAATCGGCGCCCTGTGCCGCAAGACCGCCATCAAGCTTGTGGAAGAGGACGATCTGGACAAGTGCATCAACATCACCTGTCAAAGCCTGCCTTCCATGCTCGGCATCAAGAAATATCGCCATGAGGAGCGGGAAAGCGAGCCGCAGGTGGGCGTCTGCGCGGGCATGGCCTACAACCAGCGCGGCGGGGAAATCCTGCTGGTGGAAACCAGCCTCATGGCCGGTTCCGGCCATGTGGTGACGACCGGCCAGCTGGGCGAGGTCATGACCGAATCGGCCAAGGCCGCCCTGTCCTATGTCCGCTCCCGCGCGGATGTGCTGGGCCTTGATCCCCGGTTCTACCGCAAGGTTGATATCCATGTACACGTGCCGTCCGGCGCGACCCCCAAGGACGGGCCGTCGGCGGGCATCACGCTGGCGACCTCCATCACGTCGGCCCTGCTGGGTATTCCCGTGCGCAACGACGTGGCCATGACCGGGGAAATTTCCCTGCGCGGGCGCGTGCTGCCGATCGGCGGTCTGCGGGAAAAGCTGCTGGCCGCGCGGCGCAGCGGCATGAAGCGCATCATCATGCCGCATGACAATGAAAAGGACCTCAAGGAAGTGCCGGACGAGGTGCTGCGCGATCTGGAAATTATTTTCGTGGATCACGTGGACGAGGTGCTGCCCCTGGCGCTGGACGCCACGCCGGAAGAGATCTTTTCCGGCCGCGCCACGGCGACGCCCCTTTATCTGGCGTTGCGCGCGGACAAGAGCGGCAAGGGCGAAGACAGCAATCATCAGAATCAGTAAAGCCTCCGGCGCGGTTCCGAAAGGAAACGCGCCGGAGCGGCTGCCAGAATACGGCCGCATAGAGTGTTGAGATTCAGGGGGAGGGGAACCCCCTCT
>CAJMRA010000113.1 GCA_905215675.1 uncultured bacterium
GGGTTCCCCTCCCCCTGAATCTCAACCCTCAACCCATTTCAAAGATAAAACGCTCTAAGCTGAGACTGGTCGCAAGGAAAAAAATGAGGGGGGAGGGATCAAGGTCCCTCCCCCCTCACTGTCTGCGAAGGGCTTTGTTATTCGTGTTTCTGCAAGCCTTCGCTCTGGCCGAAAATGACGAGTTCCATCCAGTCGAGGGCAAAGTCAAGCGTGTCTTCTTCGCGGCTCATGACGGCGTTGCGGCGTTCTTCGGAGAGTTCCACGCGGGAGAAGATGTGCATCCGTTCGATGAGTTCGCGGAATTTGTCCAGCTGGTAGAGGCAGAGAACGGCCATGGTGGCCATGCGGGCTTCCAGCGGCTTGCCGGAGGCGCGTACCATGCTCATCAGGCGCATATAGCGGTCATTGGAGGCGTTGAAGGGTTCCAGTCCCTGATTCGTCCGCCATTCCTGCGCCGTCCAGTCCCGGCCCTGATCAAAGCCGTGGCAGTGGGGCTCGCGCACGATGAAGAAGCGTTCCTCCACGCCGTCCCGGCCCATTCTGGCGCCGCGTCCCAGCGGATAGCAGCGGCAGGCGCCGGGCCGGTTTTCATAGACGGAGCATCCGGCGGGGGTCACGAAGGGACAGGGTTCGCCGGGCCCTTCCAGCATGCGCAGGAGCGGCAGGGGAAAGCCCGTGTCCGGGAAGGTGCGCATGCGGGTATGGGTATTGAGGAAGGTCTCGCTGTCCATGCCGAAATGACGGCGCAGGCGCAGCACGTCGTAGGGCGTGAGCGGCAGGGTCAGTTCCGCGCAACAGCGGTTGAAGCAGGGCACTTCGGGATTGCAGGCGAAGCAGAACGTCTTGCCGGGTTCCAGCTCCGGCAGGTTTTCGAGAAATTCGCGGCTGGCGTCGTCCATTACGGCTTCGGGGGTTTCGCTCATGGGGGGAGTCCTTGGTTTGGGCTGTCGGAACCTGAAGCATTTCACTTCGGGCCGGGCGGCGCTGTGCCGCGCCTTGCGTTTCACCTTTTCCAAAGGTGAAACGCGCTAGAGCAATTTCAGTTTGAAACGCTCTAGATGACCTTGTTCAGGGCGTATTCGATGATGCCTTCCGCGCCGGCCTTGCGCAGGCGGGGGATCAGATCGCGCACCACGTCGATGTTGACGACGGTTTCCACGGACAGCCAGCGGGCATCCTGAAGGGGGGAGACCGTGGGCGAGTTGAGGGAAGGCAGCATGCCGAGGATGGCGTCGAGATTTTCGGCGGGCGCGTTCATCTTGATGGCCACGAGGCTTTCGGCGCGCAGCGCGCCTTCCAGCAGCAGGGTGATCTGCTCGATCTTGGCGCGTTTGGCGGGATCGTTCATGGCGTCCTTGTTGGCGATGAGCACGGGATAGGAGCACATGACCTCGTCGATGATGCGCAGACCGTGGGCGCGGATGGTGGTGCCGGTTTCGGTCACTTCCACGATGCCGTCAGCCAGACCTTCCACAACCTTGGCTTCGGTCGCGCCCCAGGAATAGAAGATATTGACGTTGACGCCCAGACGGTCGAAGTAGCGGCTGGTCAGTCCTTTCAGCTCGGTGGCGATGCGCTTGCCCTCAAGGTCGCGGGGACTCTGATAGGGCGCGTCTCCGGCCACGGCCAGCACCCAGCGGCAGGGCCGGTTGGAGGTCTTGGAATAGACGAGATCGGCAATGCGCACGACCTTGTCTTCGAGGCCGCATTCCATGAGCCAGTCGAGGCCGACAATGCCGAGGTCAAGGATGCCCGCTTCGATGTAGCCGCCGATTTCCTGCACGCGGCAGAGGGAGGCGGCGATGGTGGGATCGTTGATGTCGGGGAAATAGTTGCGGGTATGCTTGCGGATTTTCCAGCCCGCGCGCTCGAAGAGATTGATGGTGGCGTCTTCCAGCGAGCCCTTGGGCACGCCGAGTTTGAGAATGATCTGGCTTTCAGCGGTCATGATGGATTTCCTTTAACCGTTCCTGCGAAGCAGGAGGAACTGTGTATCGGGCTGCGGAGCATGCGAATGCCCCGAAGCAAGCATGGCGTCGATTGGTGGCGCGGACGGCGCGGCCGTGTGGCAAATGCGTGACGGCGCGGGCCGGGGCATTTTTTCGGCATGCGGCCCGTTGTTTCCTTCGGGCCGGGCGGCGCTGCGCCGCCGCCTTGTCTTTTCAACGGCAAAGCGCGCTATTTGCCGTACACCGCGGCCGGATCGAAGACCTGCGGGGAGCAGATATGCTCTTCGCCGTCCTTCCATTCGCGGAAAAAGCAGGATCGCCGTCCCGTATGGCAGGCTGCGCCGCCGATCTGATCTATCAGCAGGACGACGGCGTCGGCGTCGCAGTCGAGCCGGATGGCCCGCACCTTCTGCACATTGCCCGACGTGCCTCCCTTGTGCCAGAGTTCCCGGCGGCTCCGGCTCCAGTAGTGGGCCTCGCCCGTGCGCAGGGTGGCGTTCCAGGCGTTTTCATCCATATAGGCAAGCATCAGCACCTCTCCGGTGGCGGCGTCCTGCGCAATGGCGGGCACAAGGCCTTTGGAAAAGTCGGGAGCAAAGCTCGACGGCGGCAGGGAAGCATGAGACACGAGGGGTCCTCCGGCAGGGAAAAGACTGTTGGGGGATATGATCGGGGCATGAGAGCTTGTCCAGTCTGAAACGCGTTGCGTCTCACGTCATACGGCCTGTCGTTTCGCGGAGAAAGCGCGTTTTTCCGCTCGCTTCGGGCCGGGCGACGCGGCGTCCCGCCTCGCGTTTTCACCGTTTTCAACGGTGAAACGCCCCGGGGCCTGATAACACTACCATTTCTATTTATTTCAAATAAATAGAAAATATAGGGACACATAACCTTTGAAAAGTACTTGCCGCATGGCCTGTGTCCCTCTGAAAAAGCGCGTTGGGGGAAGGATGGGTTTCCTTCCCCCCAGAAGAACGATGTAGTGTCAACACAGTCTGATGCGTTGGCAGACTAGCGCCAAAGGCCGGTCAAGGCAAGGCGCGATGCCGGGAATGATGCCGGAAGCCGGGAAAAACGGCGTTGTTTCCGACGTCCGGCACGGCGGGCCGAGACTTTACAGCGGGTGGAGAAACCGCTAGAACTTGTCTAGAGCAATTTCAGTTTGAAACGCTGCGCGTTTCAAACCATACGGCCTGTCGTTTCGCGGAAAAAACGCGTTTTTTTTCCGCTCACTTCGGGCTTCACCTTTTTCAAAGGTAAAACGCTCTCGAAGCCGCGTCTTGCGCGCAGGGCGCTGTCCGCTGCGCTGCGTTGCGCGGGTGGGCGGTTCCCTGCCGTCGTCCGTCTGTATGGGCATGCTCGGGGAATCGCACGGGACCATGGTTCCTTTCCCGGAAGGACCATGACGTCTTTTTTTCTGTTTTTTCCGCAAGCTGCATCTGATTATTCTTCCCGTTTTCCTTTCCGGGCCCGATGCGGCGTTTGCGGAGTGAAGCCGTCGGGGCCGCGCGCCGGTTGCGGTTCGCGCGTCGTGAACGCTCGACGGCTTCGCGCGGTCGCGCGCAGGGCGCTTTGGGGAGCGCGAGCCCGCGGACGACGCGGCGTTGCCGTGCCGTCCCGCTCATCCGTGTTCCGCAGCGGCTCCCTTGCGACCGGCATTCCCGTTCTTTCCGGGGAACAGTCCGCGGCGTCCGCATTTTTCGGCGCGCGGGGCGTACACCTTTTTCAATCCCGCCGACGCGACGCGTTGCGGCGGAGCGGATATCCCATGTCTCAGGAACATACAGATCCCCTTTCTTCTTCCGACGATCTTTCCCGTTTTTCCATCAGCGAACCCGAAAACGCCTTGCCGCGCGTGGGGCTGGACGACGTGCCGGAGATGCTGCGCGCGGCCTGCGCGCGCGCCGGGTGGACGCAGCTCATGCCGGTGCAGTCGCTGGCCCTGCCCTATCTGCTGGCCGGGCGCGACATCATGGTGCAATCGCGCACGGGCAGCGGGAAGACCGGCTGCTATCTGCTGCCCATGCTGCCGCATCTCGACCCGGAAGTGCGCGCGCCGCAGGCGCTGGTGCTGGTCCCCACGCGGGAGCTGGCCGTGCAGGTGGAGCATGAGGCCGCGACGCTGTTTGCGGACGCCGGTTTGCGGACCGTGGCCGTTTACGGCGGCGTGGGCTACGGCAAACAGATGGAAGCCCTGCGCGAGGGCGCGCAGGTGCTGGTGGGCACGCCCGGGCGCGTGCTCGATCATCTGCTGCGCCATACGCTGGATCTTGAGGCCCTGCGGGTGCTGGTCTTTGACGAGGCGGATCGCATGCTGTCCATCGGGTTTTATCCCGACATGAAGGAAGTGCAGCGGTATCTGCCGCGGCGGCGCATTCATACCTGCCTGTTTTCGGCGACCTATCCTCCGCATGTGCTCAAGCTGGCGGGCGAGTTCATGAGCAGCCCGGACATGCTGTCGCTTTCGCAGAAGGAAGTGCATGTGGCGGAGGTCCAGCACCTGTTCTGCCGCGTCAAGCCCATGGAAAAGGATCGCGTGCTGGTGCGGCTGCTGGAAACGGAAAATCCCGCGTCCGCCATCATTTTTTGCAATACCAAGGCCAATGTGCATTATGTCGCCGACGTGCTGAAAGGCTTCGGCTATAATGCGGATGAACTTTCGGCCGATTTGAGTCAGAATAAGCGGGAAGCCGTGCTGGACAAGATTCGTCAGGGGCGGCTTCAGTATCTGGTGGCCACGGACGTGGCGGCGCGCGGTATCGATATTCCCCAGTTGTCGCACGTGTTCTTGTACGAGCCGCCGGAGGATCACGAAAGCTACATTCACCGGGCGGGCCGTACCGGTCGCGCCGGGGCCGCCGGGACGGTCATTTCCCTGGTCGACGTCATGCAGCTCATGGAACTGGAGCGCATCGCCGGGCATTTCCGCATTGCGTTGCGGGAACTGCCCGCCCCCTCCGAAGAGGATGTGGCCGCCGCCGCGGGACAACGGCTCGTCGCCATCCTTGAAGCGCGCTTCCGGGGTCTGAACGGGCTGGAAAAGGTGCGGGCCGCGCGCTATGTGCCGCTTGCGCGAACGCTGGCGGGCGTGTCGGCCGACGGCGCGGCGGCGGACGGGGAAAATCTCCTGCTGCTGGCCATGCTGCTGGACGCATGCCATCAGCAGAGCCTGCACGAGACGCGCTTCCCCGACGACGGCGGCGACGGGCAGACGCGCAAGGAGCGCGGCCGCGCCGGGCGCGGTCGGCGGCGGCGCGAAAGCGCCCGCCGGGAGGAGGCCGGGGGAACGCTCTCCGACGGAGGGCCGGACGCCGCGCAGCCTGTGGCCGCCGAGGGAGCGGAGCGGACCGGGAGCGGCAAACGTCGGCGGCGTCGGTCGCGGCGCTCGTCGGGCGGCAATGCCGCGCGGGAGACCGTCGGCACGGACGAATAGCGCATTTTCAGTTTGAAACGCGTTGCGTTTCAAACCCTGCGGCCTGTCGTTTCGCGGAAAAATGCTGTTTTTCCGCTCACTTCCGGCCGGGCGGCGCTGTGCCGCCGCCTCGCATTTTTCCTTTGGCAAAGGAAAGGGCTCTGGGCGTCGGCCTGCGGCAGGAGCGAGACGTGTCGGAATGCTGCCGCATCCTTCAGGGGGGTGCGGGCCGTCTGCATGACGGCGGGCAGCGACGACGCAAGGAGCGGAGAGGGATGCAAGAGGATTGCAGCGCGGCCGTCGCCCTGGGCGACGGGGAGACGTATGAGCGACAGGCTCGGGAGAATTTCCGCGCACTCCTGGATGACATGTGTTTTTTTGAGGAGCTGGCCATTCTGGGGCTCGGGCGCTTTCAATTTTCGCGCCGTCGCAGGATGGTCGCCGAATTTCGCGGCGTGTACATGGCGGTATGGCGGCTGGCGCTGGGCTCTTCCTTCCCGGGCGAGGCGGACGCCATGTTTTCCTCCTTCTGTCGGGACTATCTGCGGCGTTCCCGCGACAGGAACGCGCAGGAGGTCGTGCAGAAGGCCAAGGAATACTGGGACATGCTGCGGGATGCTCCCGCAAAGGATTTTCGTCGTCTGGCCGAGCATCTGGCCACCCTTTCGGCCCGCCAGGGCGACGATGAGCATAGGCAGGCCGTCATCCTCAAGCTTGCCCTGCATATTCGCGCCATGTACCGCCTGATTTTTGATCGTCTTATATGACGACCGGGGGCCGTACTCGCGTCCGGCTCCAGAAAAAGTGGCGCGGCCAAGGCCCGCCGTGTTTGCCCTGTTCGTTTCATGGGAAACAGCGGGTAGTCTTTCAGCAGGTAGAGTCACCATGATGAAACAGACGGATTCTTCCACGGAACAGATGCCGGTGATCGACCCCGCACGCGGATGCTGCGTCACCATCGGCAACTTTGACGGCGTGCACAAGGGACATCAGACCCTGATTTCCCATGCGCTGGATTTCGCCCGCAAGGTCGGTATGCCCTGCGTGGTGGTAACCTTCTGGCCGCACCCGCGTCTGGTGCTGGGCAAGGAGCATGTGCCGCTGATGACGCGTGCCGCGCGCCTGCAGGCGCTCCGGGCGCTGGGCCCGGATTATGTCTGGGAAATTCCCTTCAACCGTCTGGTGGCGTCCCTTTCTCCCGAGGAATTCGTCAAGCAGTATCTGGTCCCCCTGTCCATGCGGCGGCTTGTGGTCGGCCATGATTTTTCCCTCGGCAAGGGCCGCGCGGGACAGCCCTGCATCCTGCAGGGGCTGGGACGCGCCTACAGTTACACCATGGAGCAGCTTTCCCCGGTCATGGAAGGCGGAAGCGTCGTAAGCTCCAGCCGCATTCGCCATTTTGTGGAACAGGGCGGTATGGATCTGGCGGCGCGCATGCTGGGGCATTTCCATTTCTGCGACGGCGAGGTGGTGCGCGGCGAGGGGCGCGGCGTTGTTCTGGGTTTCCCGACGGCCAATCTGGCCCTGCCGGAAACGCTGCTGCCGCCCATGGGCGTGTATGCGTCCCGTCTTGACGTGGACGGCGCATCCTGGCCCGCAGTGACCAATATCGGCAATAATCCGACCTTCGGCGGCCGCAAGATCACGGTGGAAACATTCGTGATGGATGCGCCCGGCGATATGGAACTGTACGACAAGCCGATCCGGGTTCATTTTGTGGAGCAGCTGCGCCGGGAAAAGCAATTCCCCGGCGTGGAAGAACTGACCGCGCAGATTGCCCGCGACGTGGAGCAGGCGCGCGCCTGTCTGGCAAAGGTGCGGGAACAGGATTTCCTGCGGGCATGACGGCGGTAAACGCGCCGGGCATCCTTGCGGGACCGTCGCCCCGTTGACTGAAAAAAACATCCCCTGCCGGGCGAGCTTCTCGCATCGGCAGGGGATGTTTCGCGTCCGCGGGCGGGGACGTCTGTTAGAGCATTTTTAGTTTGAAATGGGTTGAGGGTTGAGATTCAGGGGGAGGGGAACCCCCTCATCTCTGC
>CAJMRA010000114.1 GCA_905215675.1 uncultured bacterium
GGAGGGAAACCCTTTTACGCGCAAGCTAAAAGGGTTTCCCTCCCCCCTCAAGACCCTTCCCCCATAAAAAAAGCGCGTTTTGTCGTCAGGCTTTCAGCAGATCGCGGCGGCGGAGGTTTTCGTCCTGGACCTGGCGGAGGATCAGGGGGCCGTGGGCCCAGAGCCAGGGGTCATCGAGCGGCGAAAGGCCGCGTTGATGCAGGATGCGGGCGACCTGCGCGCAGAAGGTTTCCACGGGTTCGGCCGCATCGGCGTCTTCGGGGCCGCGCAGGGGGTGGGCGGCGAGGGCGGCCATGAGGGCGGCGACTTCCGCGCCCAGCACGGGCAGATCGGCGGCCAGACGCACGGCCCACTTGTAGAAGGGCATGTAGCGGCGATTGAGAAGATAGACCATGGCAAGGGCGGCCTCCCCGAAGCGGGCGGCCGCAAGCATGGCGGCTCCTGCCTCGTTGCGGGCAAGGCAGCGGGGCAGATTGTACTGCCCGGCCTGCGCCATGCGCATGCAGCAGGAAGCAATCTTCTGCAAATGGACATCCTGCGGATAGTAGTCCAGCAGGAGCGCCCGCCGCCGGGAAAATTCGCCGAGGGAATCATGAAAGACTGCGCCGTTGGTACAGGCCGCCAGATTGTATTCCGGTATGGCAAGCCAGTCCTGACAGGTTTCGGGCATGGTTTCGGAACCGAGAAAGAAGCCGTAAAACTTTTCGATGGACAAGGGCCCCACGCGCCCCATGCGCCGCGCCTTGTCCATGCGGGAGGGGTAGCCCTCGAAACTTTCGGGCAGCGCCGCGAGCGCCTCCTCGATACGCGGCAGGGCCGCCACACCCACGGAACGGGGAACCCAGAGACAAAAGGCCGGGCCCCAGTCGTGATCACGGGAAATTTCGTCGTCGCAGCCGAAACATTCCGAGCCCTCGCCCACGAGCCCCACGGCGGCCTGTGCCATGACATCGGGAATACGGGCCGTCAAGATGGGCGCGCAGACCTCATAATAGGCGCGCGCCAGTTCCAGTCCTTTCATGGGGAATCCTTACAGGGTTGTGCGGCGGTCGCGCCCTCCCGCCGGGGAAGACGCGGCCGCCGACGACCTACGGGAAAACATTTCAAAGCATACGGCCTGTCGCATTGCGGAAAAAACGCGGTTTTTCCGCCCGCTTCGGGCCGGGCGGCGCGGCGGCGCCGCCTCGCGTTTCATCTTTTTTCAAAGATACAACGCGCTGCTAGCGGCACCAGCCCTGGACCTCGGCAAGACTGTGCATCTCGACTTTGTCGCTGCCGGAACGATACAGGCCGATGGAGGTCACGCCCCGGCTCTGCAGACGCGAGAGATATTTGCCGAGATCGGCTACGGAAACGGTCATGGAACCCGAGCTGTGTTCCGTCTGCGTAAAGACGCGGACGCCCCCCTTTTCTCCCACAAAGGGCTGAAGGGCCTTCATGTCCATGCCGCCTACAATGCCGTCAAGCTGCGCGTCGTCAAGCTGCTGAATAGCGTCGCTCATGTTCTTTTCTCCTGTAATTGGGGTTATGGGCGGAATGCCCCGAAAACGTCCGCGCCTCCCGCCGCCCGGGCAGAAGATCGCGGAAAAACGGCGTTTTTTTTCGTGAAACGACCGGCCGCGAGACGTTACTCCGCATCCGCGCCGAACGAAAGCAGCCGGATGGACGGGGGATGCGCGCGCCAGAGTTCGTCAACCAGAGCGCGCATACGCGCCGCGAGCCTGTCGGGATGATAGCCGCCGTCGTCGTTCAGGGCCTCGGCCGTCAGCAGCACGGCCTGCGCGCCGAGCATGTTCCAGACGGTGGGGGCCGAGCCGGTCAGGGCCGTACAGGCGGCGACAAATTCCGGCGAGGGCGGCGTCAGTTCGCAGTGGGGCACGAACAGCGGAAAGGGAAGATCCTGCCGGAATTCCTTTCCGCCGGGCAAATCCAGCAAATCGCTGCCGTAGACGGGCAGGCGCAGATTCAGGGCGCGCTGGGTGCGGGCGCAGGCAAGGAAGTCGTCGGCATCCCCGGCAAAAACGATGGCGTCAAGTCCCCGGTTTTCGTCATAGAGCTGCACAAAATAGCGCAGCTCCTCGTCGTCCAGCGGGGCGGCATAATTGAAGCGGAAAATTTCGGCCTGCGGCAGGCTGCGCCGCAGGCTCTGTTCGCAGGCGTCGGCAAACAGGCGGCCATAGCTTCCCTCGTCGGGACTGACAAGCAGCACCTTGTCCGGCCCGCGCGCCGTCAGCGCCCGCGTCAGCACCTCCGCCCACAGGGGGAGCGGCGGATACAGGGAAACGTAATTGTCCGGCGACAGGGGCGCCAGCAACGGATCGACGGGCGTCATGGGCGCGATGCAGGGCAGGCCCTGAAAGCGGCTCAGGGCGCGGACGGCGGGCACGCTGCTCGTATGGGTGGGCCCGAAATAGACGGCGGCCTCCGGCAGGTCGCAAAAGGACTGCACCAGACGGCGATGGGACTCCATGTCCGTCCCGGTCGGCGCAATTTTCAGCCGCAGGGGTCGGCCGAGGACGCCCCCGGAGGCATTGAGCAGATCCACGGCGCAGCGCACGCCCTCCAGAACGCCCCGGCTGATGGGCTCCTCCCGCAGATCGCCGATGGTCAGCAGCCAGCAGGGAGCGCGCTCCACCCCGCGAATGCGGCGTTCCACAAAGTGATCCCGATAGTTGCGGTCCAGACCGGAACCGAAGCGGAACGCGCCGAGACTTTGCAGGACAAAGAAGCACAGCGCAAGACTCAGCAGGGCAATGACGGCGTTCTTCATGAGGCGCACTCCGGCCCGTCCGCCCACTGCCGTTCGACAAGACGCCGGAACAGGCCCTCGCGGGCAATCAGTTCGGCATAGGAGCCCGTCTGAACGACGCGCCCCTTTTCCAGCACGTAGATGCGGTCGGCATTGATGATGGTGGACAGGCGATGCGCAATGACAATGCGCGTGGCGCGCAGGCTGTCCAGATGCTTTCTGACGATCTCCTGCGCGGCGTTGTCCAGCGCGCTGGTGGATTCGTCCAGCAGGAGCAGCGCCGGTTCCCCCACAAGGGCGCGCGCCAGCAGGATACGCTGCTGCTGCCCGCCGGAAATGGTTTCCGGCGAAACGACGGTATGAATCCCCATGGGCATGGCCCGGACGGTATCGGCCATGGCGGCCATTTCCAGGGCCTTCCATGCCTCGTCGGGGCCGTATTCGGTGCCGATGACGATATTTTCCAGAATGGACGCGGTAATGATGCGACTATTTTGCAGGATGACGCCGAGCTGCCGCCGCAGCAGGCGCACGTCCATGCCGGCAAGGTCCCTGCCGGAATAGAGGACGGACCCGGATTCGGGCTGTTCAAAACCCAGCAGCAGGCGCACGAGCGTGCTTTTGCCCGCGCCCGACGGCCCCGCCACGGCGACGAATTCCCCCGGCCCGGCCTTCAGGCAGATGTCGTCCAGCGTCCGGGGCTGATCGGCATGATAGCGAAAGGAAACGTGCGCCAGTTCCACGCGCCCGTCCAGACGGCCGGGGTCCTCGCCGCCGTTGCTGTTTTCCGGCGGCGTGCGGAGTATGGGCAGGATGCGCTCCCAGTCGGGACGGATGGCCAGCAGGCTCCACAAGCCCCCGGCAAGCCCCGCGATGCCGGACTGAAAATTCTGAAAGGCCGCCATGAAGGCCAGAAAGGCGGGCAGTTCCATCTCCTTCCGCCACGCGCCCCCGATCAGCGCATAGAACAGCAGGCAGATCAGCATGGGAAAGGCCGAGGAATACAGGGCCTGCACCGCGCCGTTACGGCTGATGCGGTACTGTTCCTCCGCCTGTACGGCAAAATCGACCATGCAGCGGTTGATGACGCGCGTTTCCGCCACGGCGGTACGTATCTTGCTCATGCCTTCCAGAAACTGGCGCAGCAGACCGGAAAGACGGCCCTCGGCCGCGGCGTGTTCGGCAAGGGGGCCGAGATTGCGGCGGGCCAGCAGGAACAGCCCCCCGGCGTAGACAAATACCAGCCCCGTACCCGCCAGCGCCAGACCCGGCGAATAGTGAAACATCATGATCAGGCTGAAGACGTTGAACACGGCCCCCAGAAACTGGCTTGTGACAATGGAGAAGACAGCGCCCTGAATCCGGGCCGCGCCGAGAATGCGCTGCGACATGTCCCCGGCCGGACACTGCCGGAAGGCGTTGACGGGGATACGCAGGCAGCGGTCAAAGACGGCCGCCTGAAAGCGTTCGTACTGCCGGGAGCTGAACACGACGAGCGACAGGGCCGGGACAAGCTGAAAGCCCGCCCCGCAGGCCGCAAGCACCACAAGCAGCACGCCGAGCTGCAACAGTTCGTCATAGCGGGCGGCGGGAATGATCCTGCCCGTGACGTATTCCGTCACCAGCGGGCCGAGCATGCCCAGCAGGGCCGACAGCGTGCCCGTCACGCCCAGCAGGAGCAGTATCGGGCGGGCCTGCCGGAAGATGAAGGCCGCCAGCGTGCGCGTGTTCAGCGGTCCGGCGGGAAAGGTTTCGTAAAAGCAGAAGGCCCGGCGTTCCAGCCCGACGCATTCCCGCGCCGTCAGCGGACGGGTCTCGTCGCGCGCCGGATCATACAGCCTGCCGCCGTTGGAATGGGGAAAAAGCACCGCCGGTTCGCCCGTTTCGGCCCGGAACGCCAGCAGCGGCTGGGACGTGCGGGCGTAAATGTCGGCGTCCAGATCGACGGGACGCATGCGCCAGCCCTCCTTGCGGGCGGCCTCCGTCAGGGCGTCCCGCGCCGCGGCGTCCGTCCGTTGTTCCAGCGCGCGCAGCGTCGCGTCCCTCAGCGGCAGGGAACAGGCCCGCGCAAGGCGGCGCAGCGTGCGGGTCAGCATCCCGTCGGCGGGCGGCGTCGCGCGGAAGGGGGCCTCCAGTCCGGCGGTCCGGCCCAGCGCGGCAATCCTGTCTTCCAGCTCCCGCTCGGCGTGCCGGTTGTCGTCGCGCAGGCAGCGCAGGCGTTCGACGTGCCGGTCTTCCGGTGGCGTATCGCCGGGATACAACTCTTCGGGACGCATATCCCGGGGACGCATATCATCAGGACGCGGCGCGGTCATGCCTTCCTCCTTCCAGCCGCATCAGCGCCGCATACGCGCCGTTGCGGCGCATGAGCGCGTCGTGCGTTCCCCGCTCCACAACGCGGCCGTCCTCCAGCATGAGAATCTCGTCACAGTCCCGGACGGTACTGAGGCGGTGGGCCACCACGAGGCAGGCGCAGCCCCGGCGGCGCACGGCCGCGTCAACGGCCGCCTCGGTCACGGGGTCAAGCGCGGCGGCGGCCTCGTCCAGTATCAGCACGGGCGTGCGCCGGGCCAGCGCCCTGGCAATCTCCAGCCGCTGGCGCTGCCCGCCGGAAAAATCAGCGCCGCCCTCGCTGACCGGCAGTTCCAGCATATGCGCCCCGCGCGGGGCGAGTTCGTCCTCCAGACGGACGTCGCGCAGGGCCTCCCGCAATTCCCCGGCGTCGCCGCGCGCGGCAAACAGCGTCAGATTTTCGCGCAGGGTGCCGGAAAAGAGCATGATTTCCTGATCCACGCAGGCAACGGCGGTATAGAATTGTTCGCGGCTCCAGTCCCGCAGGGGACGCCCATTGAACAGGACTTCGCCTTCCCACGGCTCCGCAAGGCCGCAGGCAAGCCGGGCCAGCGAGGACTTGCCCGATCCCGACGCCCCCACGACGGCAATGCGCCGCCCCGTCTCCAGCCGCAGGGACACGTCCCGCAGCACGGGCGGCTCGACCCGGCTGTAGCCGAAGGTGACATGACGCAGCTCCAGCGACACGCGCTCCCCGTCCGCAAGCGACGCCGTTTCCCCGCCGGGCGGCGCGAACACGGTATCCGGCCCGTTGACGCGGACATCCCGGATACGTTCCAGATCGGCTTTCAGCACCTGAATTTCCGACGCGGACAGTACCAGCGCCGTAAAGGGAGCCGTAAAGGAGCCCATGAGCGTCTGAAAGGCAAACAGCCCGCCCAGCGTCAGGCCGCCTTCCATGATTTGCCATGCGCCGGCGCACAGAATCAGCACGTTGCCGAGCGCGCCGAGAAAGGTCGGCAACAGGTTGAAACAGGTCGTGGACACCTGAAATTGCAGGTTCCCCCGGTTCACCTCGGCCAGATATCCCGTCCATTGCCGGAACATGGCGTCTTCGCGCCCGGCCGCGCGCAGGTTTTCCATCATGCTCACGCCGGACATGAGGGACGACAGCAGGCGTGTCCGGGCCATTTGCAGGGTCTGATTCAGCGTCTGCCGCCGCCGGTTGAGCTGGAACAGGCACAGCAGGTTGAGGCAGGCAAAGAAAACGGCCAGCGCCGAAAGCGGCAGGCTGAACCGGATCATCAGCGCCAGAAAGAAGATCGCCGTAAAGAACTTGACGACGGTATCGGCCAGCGATCCGAACGCGGCGGAGGCAACGTCGCTGTTCATGCCGATGCGGTTCTGAATGTCGGCGGGCGTGCGCAGGTGGAAAAAGGTCATGGGCAGGCGGAAGACGTGGCGCAGCATGCCCAGCGTCTGATTGACCGCCGTTTGCAGTTCGCCCCGGCGCAGGGCCAGCCGGACCAGCCATTCCAGCAGCAGCTGCAACGCGATCGTCAGGGCAAAGAGCAGCAGCAGCGGCCCCAGCCACTGGCTTTTGTCATGCAGCACCTCGTCCACAAAGACGCGCATCAGGGCGGGGATGACCAGCCCCGGCACCACCAGCAGCAGGCCGCCGCATATGACGGCGGCCATGACGGCGCGCAGCCCCCTTACCATGGGCAGCACGGCGGCGCTCGTGCGGAACGGCCGTCCCCCCTTCCGAAAGTCCGGCGCGGGGGAAAACGTCAGCGCCACGCCCGTAAACGACGCCTCAAAAAGCTCCCGCGATACCTTGCGCGGTCCCGCCGCCGGATCATTGATGTAAAAGAAACGCCCGTTGCGGCTGCGCCCCTCATAGACCACAAAATGATCAAAATTCCAGAAAAGAATCATGGGCGTCTGCAGGCGGTCAAGGTCCTCCGTCAGCACGCGACAGCCCCCGGCCTCCAGACCATAGTCCCGCGCGGCCCGCAGCATCAGCGACGCCCGGCTGCCGTTGCGGGAAACCCCGCAGGCCTCGCGCAAGACCTCCAGCGGCTCGTGACGGCCGTAATAAGCCAGAATCATCCCCAGACAGGCGGCCCCGCATTCCGTGGCCTCCATCTGCAGCATGACCGGCGTCCTGTTGCGCCCCGCTCCCATGCGTCTTTCTCCGTGATTCTCGCCTGAATTTGTCTTCCGCGGTGGGTGTGCATGGCCTGGGGAGGCGGCGATAGGACGCGCGAAAAGAAAAAC
>CAJMRA010000115.1 GCA_905215675.1 uncultured bacterium
GGCCCAGCCTTTTCACAGCGCAGCGAGAAAAGGCGTTCTCGTAGTCCTCACGCGCGAGCAGAGGGGGTTCCCCTCCCCCTGAATCTCAACCCTCAACTCATTTCAAAGATAAAATGCTCTAAAATGCGGGGCGTCGTTCGGGACGGAGGCGGGGAAAAGATAAACCTGAAAAAAATCTTGACGTCCCCGGCTTGTTCGGATAAACAAGCCGGAGTTCTTCACGGAAGAACGTCCCTGGACGGCAGGGAAGGACAGGGAAACCTGTCCTGCGCGCCCAAAGCCCCTCCGTGGCGGCTGCGGGATTTGACATGTGCAGGCGTTACCAGATGCCGAGACATTGTCGAGCCGTTCCAGCCCGTTGACGGATCCCGTCCGCTGCGCGGACGACCCCGGGCTGTAAGGTGTAGGGGGGCAAACCCCGATTTGGTGACCCTGCGTTCCCTCAGGCGGCCGCATTCTGCGGCGGCCTTCCGGAAGCGCCGGGTGCGTCACGAGAGTGATGCGGCGTTTCCGCTCCATTCTCCGTATCCTGTTCTCAGGATTATCAGTGACGCGCTGCTTTCAAGCGCCCCAATCTCTTTGTTGCTCCTCCCAGCCTCCGTCATAGGGTGAGGCCGCCGGGCCGCATGGCCCGCGATAACGCGCGTTGCGAATCGTACGCGATTCGAAAATGCAGATAAGGAACCCGCGTCGCCCCAACAGGCGCGGGATGTTATCCAAATGGAGTAGGCAACATGACGACAGTTAGCAGTGATCGCATTCGGATCAAGCTCAAGGCCTACGATTACCGCATCCTTGACAAAGCCGTTGCGGAAATCGTGGACACGGCGCGCAATACCGGTGCCGGCGTGGCGGGGCCCATTCCCCTGCCCACCAACATTCGCAAATACACCATCCAGCGCTCCGTGCATGTGAACAAGAAGTCCCGCGAGCAGTTTGAAATGCGCATTCACAAGCGGCTTATGGATATTCTTGAACCCACGCAGCAGACCGTCGACGCGCTCGGCAAGCTTTCCTTGCCCGCCGGTGTTGATGTGGAAATCAAGCTCTAGTGAGAGGCAGTCATGGCTGAGAAAATGGGAATTTTGGGTCGCAAGCTTGGCATGACCCGCATTTTTGCCGGCGACGGCGCGTCCGTGCCTGTCACGGTGGTTCAGGCCGGGCCCTGCCCCGTCACCCAGGTGAAGACCGCTGAAAAAGACGGTTACAACGCGTTGCAGATCGCGTTCACCGAAGACAAGGAAAAGCACGTCAGCAAGGCCATGCAGGGGCATTTCGCCAAGGCGGGTACGGGCCTGTTCCGTCACCTGCGCGAAATTCGCCTGGAAGGCGCGCCCGAGCTGGAAGCCGGCGCGCAGCTGACCGTGGACATGTTCGCGGCCGGCGACAAGGTGAAAGTGACCGGCAAGAGCATCGGTAAGGGCTATCAGGGCCGCATGCGCCGCTGGAACTTTGCCGGTTCCAAGGACACGCACGGCTGCGAAAAGGTCCATCGCAACAACGGTTCCGTGGGTAACAACACCTTCCCCGGGCACGTGTTCAAGGGCCGCAAGATGGCCGGTCACTGGGGCGATGAAACCGTGACGCAGATGGGCCTCGTGATTGTGGACGTGCGCCCCGAAGACAACGTCATCCTGATCAAGGGCTCCGTGCCCGGCCCCAAGAACGGGCTCGTGCTGATCCGCAAGCAGTAGGGGAACATCATGGCTACTGTGAAAGTATACGACCAGAACAAACAGGAAAGCGGCGACATCACGCTGTCCTCTGACGTGTTCGAGGTTGAGGTTCGTCCCGAAATCCTCAACCTTGTTGTACGCGCCCAGATGGCCGCCAAGCGCGCCGGTACTCATAAGGCCAAAACTCGCGCCTTCGTCTCCGGCGGCGGCGTGAAGCCCTGGAAGCAGAAGGGCACGGGCCGCGCCCGCGCCGGTTCCAACCGTTCGCCCGTGTGGCGCGGCGGCGCCATCGTGTTCGGCCCTCAGCCGCGCGATTACAGCTTCAAGGTGAACAGCAAGGTGCGCGCTCTTGCCATGAAGATGGCTCTTTCCAGCCGTCTGGCCGGCGAAACGCTGATGGTGGTCAAGGGCATCGAACTGCCCGAAGCCAAGACCAGGCATTTCGCCAAGGTTGCCGGCGCCCTGGGCCTGACCAAGGCCCTGATCGTCGCTCCCGAGCTGGACGAAACCCTGTGCCGCTCCGCCCGCAACATTCCGGGCCTGACGCTGACGACGCCGTCGCAGCTGAGCGTGCTGGAAATCCTGCGCCACAAGCAGCTGGTGCTGCTCGAAGGCGCCGTGGCGCCCGTCGAAGCGCGCTTTGCCAGGAAGGGGGCCTAAGATGGAATTTACGCAAGTGCTTTTGAAGCCCCTGATTACCGAAAAGACGACCTTCGTGAAAGAAGGCTCCAATCAGGTGGCCTTTCTCGTCCATCCCCGCGCCAACAAGCTTGAAATCAAGCAGGCCGTGGAGAAGGCGTTCAATGTGGAAGTGAAGGCGGTCAACGTGGTCCGCAAGGCTCCCGCCAACCGGGAGCGTCAGGGCCGCGTGATCGGTCGCAAGCCCGGCTGGAAGAAGGCCTACGTGACCCTGGCCGAAGGCGCTAAAATCGAGTTCTTCGAGGGAGTGTAAGAAATGGCTGTCCGTAAGCTGAAACCGACCTCCGCGGGCCGTCGTTTCCAGACGGTTTCCGATTTTGCGGAAATCACCCGGACGACCCCTGAAAAGTCGCTCACCGAAGGTCTGACCAAGAAGGCCGGCCGCAACAACCGCGGCCGCGTGACCAGCCGTCGTCGCGGCGGCGGCGTGAAGCGCCTGTACCGTATCATCGACTTCAAGCGCAACAAGACCGGCATCGAAGCCCGCGTCGCGCATATCGAATACGATCCCAACCGCACCGCCCGTATCGCCCTGCTCCACTATGTGGACGGCGAAAAGCGCTACATTCTCGCCCCCGTGGGCCTGAAGCAGGGCGACGTGGTCATGAGCGGCGTGAACAGCCGCACCGGCGCCGTGGCCGACATCAAGCCCGGCAACGCGCTGGAAATGGGCCGTATCCCCGTGGGTACCATCATCCACAACGTGGAACTGTATCCCGGCAAGGGCGGCCAGCTCTGCCGCGCCGCCGGCACCTACGCGCAGCTTGTGGCCAAGGAAGGCAAGTACGCGCTTCTGCGCCTGCCTTCCGGCGAAGTGCGCAAGGTTCTGGCTTCCTGCGTGGCCACGGTGGGTCAGGTGGGCAACATCCACCACGAAAACATCTCTCTGGGCAAGGCCGGCCGCAATCGCTGGCTGGGTCGTCGTCCCAAGGTGCGCGGCGTGGCCATGAACCCCATCGACCACCCGCTGGGCGGCGGCGAAGGCCGCAGCTCCGGCGGTCGTCATCCCGTGTCGCCCTGGGGCATGCCTGCCAAGGGCTTCAAGACCCGCGACAAGAACAAGCCTTCCTCGCGCCTCATTGTTAAGCGCCGCGGCCAGAAGTAGGAGTAGATCATGCCCAGATCGTTGAAAAAGGGGCCGTTCGTCGACGGCCATCTGATGAAGAAGGTCGACGCCGCCGTGGCCAACAATGACCGTCGCGTGGTCAAGACCTGGTCGCGTCGTTCGACCATTTTGCCTGAAATGGTGGGTCTCACCTTCGCCGTGCACAACGGCAAGAAGTTCGTGCCCGTCTTCGTGACGGAAAACATGGTGGGCCACAAGTTGGGCGAATTTTCGCCCACCCGCACCTTCCACGGCCATGCCGCCGACAAGAAGGCCAAGGCCGGAAAGAAGTAGGGTAGAAACATGGAATCGAAAGCTATCGCCAAATATCAGCGCGTCTCGCCCCGCAAGACCCGCCTTGTGGCCAAGAATGTCGTGGGCATGGGCGTTGAAGAAGCGCTGAACGTGCTGCGTTTCACCCCCAACAAGCCTGCCGGCGTGTTGTACGGTGTGGTCAAGAGCGCCCTTGCCAACGCCTCCCAGCTGGGCGGCGTGGATGTGGACGCCATGGTGGTCAAGGAAATCGTGGTCAACGAAGGCCCCACGTGGAAGCGCTTCATGCCCCGCGCTCAGGGTCGCGCCACCAAGATTCACAAGCGTACGAGCCACGTTACCGTTATTCTCGCAGAAGGGCAGGACTAGGCTATGGGTCAGAAAGTACATCCGTTCGGCTTCCGGCTTGGGTACAACAAGAACTGGCAGTCCCGCTGGTTCAGCAAGAAGGAATACCCTGCCTTTGTGTATGAAGACAGCAAGATTCGCGCGTACGTCAAGAAGCTCCTGTATCATGCGGGCCTGGCCAAGATCGAAATCGAGCGCGCCGGCGGCAAGGTTCGTCTGATCCTTTCCACCGCCCGTCCCGGTATCGTCATCGGCCGCAAGGGCGTCGAAATCGAAAAGCTGCGCGGCGATCTTCGCCGCAAGTTCGGTCGCGAGTTCTCGCTGGAAGTGAATGAAATCCGTCGCCCCGAAGTGGAGGCGCAGCTGGTGGCCGAAAACATCGCCCAGCAGCTTGAGCGCCGCGTGGCCTTCCGTCGCGCCATGAAGCGCACGGTGTCCCTGGCCCGCAAGTTCGGCGGCGAAGGCATCAAGGTGACCTGCGCCGGCCGTCTGGCCGGGGCCGAAATCGCCCGTACCGAATGGTACCGCGACGGCCGCGTGCCCTTGCAGACCCTGCGCGCCGACATTGACTACGGCTTTGCCGAGGCGCACACCACCTACGGCCTCATCGGCGTGAAGGTGTGGATTTACAAGGGTGAAATCCTTGACAAAGAGGTTGATCAATAATGCTCGCGCCCAAGAAAGTTAAATTCCGTAAATGGCAGAAGGGCCGTCTGCGCGGCCTTGCCAGCCGTGGCGCTTCCATCGCTTTCGGCGACATCGGCCTGAAGGCCGTGCAGCACGGTCAGCTGTCCAGCCAGCAGATTGAAGCCGCCCGTATCGCCATGATGCGTCACATCAAGCGCGGCGGCAAAGTGTGGATTCGCATTTTCCCCGACCGCCCCGTGACCGCGAAGCCTCTGGAAACCCGTCAGGGTTCCGGTAAGGGCGCTCCGGTGGGCTGGTGCGCGCCGGTCAAGCCCGGTCGCGTGCTGTACGAGATCAAGGGCGTCAGCATCGAGCTGGCCAAGGAAGCCCTGACCCGCGCCGCCCACAAGCTGCCCATCAAGACCGTGATCGTCGTGAAGGAGGGCATCTAACATGGCCAAGAACGAAACCGCCCGCCTCTCCGCCGAGGAACTGAGCAAGCTCAGCGCCGACGAACTCAAGGCCAAACTGGCCGAGCAGCGCGAAGAGCTGATGCAGGCCCGCTTCAAGCACGCCACGGCCCAGCTGGAAAAGACCTCCGAGCTGAAGGCCATGCGCCGTCAGGTGGCCCGCATCTCCACCATTCTGAATCAAAAGGACTAAGGGGCGACGACCATGCAAGCTCTGGAAGATCGCAAGGGCAGAACCCTCATCGGCGTCGTCGTGAGCGACAAGAACGACAAGACCATCGTCGTGCGCGTCGAAACGCTGGTGAAGCATCCCCTGCTGAAAAAATATGTGAGGCGCCGCAAGAAGTTCACGGCTCATGATCCCATGAACGAATGCGGCATTGGCGACAAAGTGAAGATTATCGAGTACCGTCCCCTGTCGCGCAACAAGCGCTGGCATCTGGTGAGCGTGCTCGAAAAGGCTGTGTAGGGTGACGCCATGATTCAGGTAGAATCGACGCTTCAGGTGGCCGACAACTCCGGCGCCAAAAAGGTGGCCTGCATCAAGGTGCTCGGCGGTTCGCACCGTCGTTACGCCTCCGTGGGCGACGTGATCGTGGTCTCCGTCAAGGAAGCCATGCCCCACAGCAAGGTGAAGAAGGGCGACGTGATGAAGGCCGTCATCGTGCGCACCGCCAAGGAAGTGCGCCGCATGGACGGCAGCTACATCAAGTTCGACGGCAACGCGGCCGTGCTGCTCTCCAATCAGGGCGAACCGGTGGGGACCCGTATCTTCGGCCCCGTGGCCCGCGAACTGCGCGCCCAGAACTTCATGAAGATCATTTCCCTTGCGCCGGAAGTGCTGTAGGAGCAAGACATGAAATCGTACCGCATCCGCAAGGACGACATTGTCAAGATTATCGCCGGCAAGGACAAGGGCAAGGAAGGCAAGGTGCTGAAGATCCTTCGCAAGAAGGATCGCGTGCTGGTGGAAAACGCCAACAAGGTGAAGCGCCACATGCGCCCCAACCCCTATGCCCAGCAGCCCGGCGGCATCATCGAAAAGGAAATGCCGCTGCACGTGTCCAACGTGATGCTGATCTGCCCGCTGTGCCACAAGCCCACCCGCGTGGGGTATACCTACGTGGAAGCCGAAGGCAAGCAGAAGAAAGTGCGCGTCTGCAAAGAATGCAAAGAAGTCATGGACTAAGGTGAAGCAATGACCCGCCTTGAAAAAATATATCGAGAGAAAGTGGCTCCGGTATTGCAAAAGGAGTTCAATTACACCTCCTCCATGCAGCTTCCCGGAATTGAGAAGATCTCTCTGAACATCGGCCTCGGCGCCGCCAGCCAGAACAACAAGCTCATGGAAGAAGCCGTGGCCGAACTGACGGCCATCGCCGGACAGAAGGCCGTGGTGACGCGCGCCAAGAAGTCCATCGCTTCCTTCAAGGTGCGTGAAGGCATGCCCATCGGCGCCCGCGTGACCCTGCGCAAGGATCGCATGTGGGACTTCCTGGACAAGTTGATGAACTTTGCCCTGCCCCGCGTGCGCGACTTCCGCGGCATCCCGGATCGCGGCTTCGACGGTCGCGGCAACTTCACCCTGGGCATCAAGGAACACACCATCTTCCCCGAACTGGAAGTGGATCGTGTGGAAAATCCCAAGGGTATGAACATCACCATCGTTACCTCGGCCACCACGGACAAGGAAGGCAAGTTCCTTCTGGACCAGCTGGGCATGCCGTTCCGCAAGTAAGGAGTAAATCATGTCCCGTACTTCGCTGGAAGTGAAAGCCAAGCGCAAGCCCAAATTCAGCGCCCGCGCCTATAACCGTTGCCCCATTTGCGGTCGTCCCCGCGCCTTCATGCGCCAGTTCGGCATCTGCCGTATCTGCTTCCGCAACATGGCGCTGCGCGGCGAGCTGCCGGGCGTGCGCAAGTCGAGCTGGTAACCGCTTCGGGCGGACAAGCTCTCCGCTTTTGAAAGCGACGACGGATAATGTGTCCGCCGTCGCTTTTTTTGTCTCCGACAGCCCGCCTCAAAGGTGAAACGCTCTAATCATGACGTGCCGCCGAGGGACGACGATGCGGGCCTTGTCCCGCGCGTTTCCGTTCCCCGTCATCCTCCTGA
>CAJMRA010000116.1 GCA_905215675.1 uncultured bacterium
AAAACGCGGTTTTTCCGCCCACTTTTGGCCGGGCGGCGCTGTGCCGCCGCCTCGCCTTTTGCCTTTTTCAAAGGCAAAGGGCCCTACTTCGTCGGCGTCCTGCTGCCGGCGTCACGCTGCGCCTGCATCAGTTCCTCGACGCCGCCGAAAACGCCGGGCTTCGCGTCCGGGTCCTGCCAGCCGCCGCCGAGCGCCATGCAGACGCTCACCACGGCGTTGAGGCGATCCCGCAGGGCCGTGGCATATTCCAGTTCGGCGCTGAAAAGCTGCCGTTCGGCGTCCAGTACGGTCAGATAGTCGGTATAGCCGTTGTCATATTGCAGGCGGGCTATTTCCACGGCGCGCCGCAGGCTCTGCACCTGCCGCAGCTGGCTCTCCACAATGGCGTTGGCCTCGCGCTGACTGGTCAGGCTGGTACGCAGGTCCTGAAACGCCGTCTGGACGGCCTTCCGATAGGTGGCGACGGCCGCCTGCTTCTGCGCCTCGGCATCCTTGACGTTGTACCAGGTACGGCCGAAGTCCAGCAGCGGAAGACTGCCGGTAACGCCGTAGCTCCAGGCCCCGGCAGGGCCGGAAAAGAGCTTGTAGGCTTCGGCGCTCAGGGTGCCCAGCGCCCCCGTCAGGGAAATGGAGGGGAAGAACTCGGCGCGCGCCACGCCGATATTGGCGTTGTAGGCCATGATCAGGAACTCGGACGCCCGCACGTCCGGGCGGCGCATCAGCAGCTCGGACGGCAGACCGGCAGGCAGTACCGGCGGCGCGGGCAGCGTTTCGATACGCGCCCCGCGCGGCATGGCTTCCGTGATGATCTCCCTCGGGCTGCGTCCGACAAGGACCGCCAGGGCGGCTTCCGCCTGATCCACGGCCACGGCGCTGGTATGCAGCTGGGCGCGGGCCGTTTCCACTTCCGCCCGGGCGCGCTGCCAGTCAAGTTCCGTGATGTCGCCCTGCTGATAGCGGCTGGTGTAGATATCAAAGGACGACTCGCGGCTCTTCAGGGTCCGGCGGGCCGTATCAAGCTGCGAATCCAGCGCCAGCAGCGAGAAATAGGCCTTGGCGGTCTCACCGGCCACGGTCAGGCGCAGGGCTTCATGGCCGAGTACCGTATTCATGAGCACGTCGGCCTGCATGCTGCGGATGTTGCGCAACTTGCCCCAGAGATCCAGCTCCCAGCTTGCGCTGGCCTGGAGCTGATAGTTCAGATAGGAACGCGACATGCCCCGGGCGGCAAAGGAGCCGGTGTTGGCCGTGGCCTCGGACGCGCCCTCGGCTCCGGCGGAGCCGCCGCCGCTGACGAGCGGCGCCAGATTGGCCGTGGCCACGCCCATCTGGGCGGCCACGGAATCAATATCGGCCAGGGACTTGGCCAGATCCTGATTCTTCTGCAACGCCTGTTCGATGAGCACCGTCAGCACGGGATCATTGAAACGCTTCCACCAGTCGGTATGCAGGGGCACGGTACCGAGGTCCACCTTGCGCCATTGCGCGGGCATGTCCATCTCGGGCCGCTCGTACTTCGGCGCGAGGGAACAGGCCCCCAGCAAGAGACACAGGGAGGCGATCAGCGCCGCGCGCCATTTGGCGGTCATGGCCGCCCTCGTCAGCCTCATATGTAATCCTCCTCGTCGTCAAAACGGCGCTTGCCCTCGTTGGGATCGCGCTTGCCTTGCAGCTTCAGGGAAATCGCCATGATGGTACGGAAGAAAAACGGCACAAACAAGGTCGCAATGCAGGTTGCGGCCAGCATGCCGCCCACCACGGCGGTACCGATGGCATGACGGCTGTTGGCGCCGGCCCCGGAACTGATGGCCAGCGGCACGCAGCCGAGAATGAAGGCAAGCGAAGTCATGACGATGGGGCGAAAACGCAGGCGGGCCGCATGCATGGCCGCCACGTCGAGACTGCGGCCGCCGCGCCAGGCCTCGACCGCGAATTCCACGATCAGAATGGCGTTCTTGGCGGCCAGACCCACCAGCGTCACAAGCGCGACCTGAAAGTACACGTCATTGGACAGACCGCGCCCCCAGGTGGCGAGCAGCGCGCCGAACACGCCGAAGGGCACGGCCGTGAGCACGGCCAGCGGCAGCGACCAGCTTTCGTACTGTGCCGCCAGAATCAGGAACACCATGACCAGCGCCAGCACAAAGATGATGGTCGTATCGGCGCTGGCCAGCTTTTCCTGCAGGGCGGAACCGACCCAGCCGAGGCTGTACCCGGAATCCAGCACCGCTGCGGCGGCCTGCTCCATTTCGTTCAGCGCCTGCCCGGAGGAATAGCCCGCCGCGGGCGACCCCATGATGTGCGCCGCCGGGAACACGTTGTAGCGTTCCACCGTCTGCGGCGCGGTACGCCGTTCCAGCGTCATCAGCGCCGCCAGCGGCACCATTTCGCCCTTGGAGGAGCGCACGAACACGTCGTGCAGGGACTCCACGTTCTGGCGATAGTCCATTTCAGACTGGAGCCGGACCTGGAAGGTTCGACCCAGATAGTTGAAGTCGTTCACGTAATAGGAACCGAAGGTGCCGCTCATGGCCGTAAAGACATCGCTGATGGCGATGCCCATATCCTTGCAGCGCTCGCGATCGAGATTGGCATAGAGCTGGGGCGACCCCGTCGAGAACAGGCTGCGGGCGGAACCGATGGCCGGATACTTGGGATTGCCCTGAGCGTCCCGGCTGGTGGCTTCGGCAATGACCTTGTTGGCCGTTTCCTCAAGTTCCTGCATGGAGCCGCCGCCGCGCTGCTGGATATAGCCTTCAAAGCCGCCGGTGGTACTCATGCCGCTGATGGGCGGCGGCGTAAAGCCCAGGGCCACGGCTTCCGGCTGCATCATGGTCAATGCCATGGCCTTGCCCAGCAGGGCGTCGGGCGACTGGGAAGGCAGGGGTCGCTGGCTCCACGGCTTGAGCGAAGCGAAGAAGGTCGCATAGTTGCTCTTGACCGACAATGAGGTGATGTCGATGCCGTTGATGGTCATGACGGCGTCGATGGACGGATCGTCCTTCAGATGATCCACCAGCATGCCGGAAACGCTTTCCGTGCGGTTACGCGAGGCCCCGTCGTCAAGAATGGCCATGCCGAGGAAATAGCCCTGGTCCTCATTGGGCACGAGCGCGCCCGGCACCACCTTGAACAGATACGCCGTCCCCCCCAGCATGAGCGCGAAGAGCGCCAGGGAAAGCAGCCCGTGATCCTTGATGAAGCGGACCGTACGCACGTAACGGTGCGTGGTCTTGCCGAACAGGTAGTTGAAGATCACAAAGGGTTTTGGCGTCTTGTAGGTATGGCTGTGCGGCTTGAGCAGCAGGGCGCACAACGCGGGCGTCAGCGTCAGGGCCACGATACCGGACAGCACCACCGACACCGAAATGGTGATGGCGAACTGCTTGTACATCTGCCCGGCCAGCCCGCCCATGAAGGAAACGGGAATGAACACGGCGCACAGCACCAGCACGATGGCGATGACCGGCCCGGTGACTTCGTTCATGGCCTTGGCCGTGGCTTCCTTGGGCGGCAGATGCTCCGTGGACATGATGCGCTCGACGTTTTCGAGCACGACGATGGCGTCGTCCACCACGATGCCGATGGCAAGCACCATGCCGAACAGGGTCAGGGTGTTGATGGTGTAGCCCAGCGCGTACATGCCCGCAAAGGTGCCGATGATGGATACCGGCACGGCAATGCAGGGAATGAGGGTGGCGCGCCAGCTCTGGAGGAAGACATACACCACGATGAACACGAGGATCATGGCTTCCACCAGCGTATGGATGACCTCGTTGATGGATTCCATGACGAAGTCGTTGGTATCCACCACGATCTTGTAGGCCACGCCTTCGGGGAAGTCCTTGGCCAGTTCCGCCAGACGCGCCTTGACGCGGTCGCCCGTGGCGATGGCGTTGGCGCCGGGAAGAAGATACACGGCCCCCATGCGGGAGCGCATGCCGTTCATTTCGGAGCTGACGCTGTAGTCCTCGCCGCCCAGCTCGATGCGCGCCACGTCCTTGAGACGCAGCATGGCGCTGTCGGAACCGGTGCGAACGATGATTTCGCCGAATTCCTCGGGCGTGGAAAAACGTCCCTGCGTGTCAATCTGCCACGTCAGTTTCGTGGTGTCCGGGGCGGGCGCGTCGCCCAGGCGACCGGGCGCGAACTGACTGTTCTGTTCGGCCACGGCGGCGGCCACTTCGCTCACGGTGATCCTGTACTTGGCCAGCTTGTCGGGCAGGAGCCAGACGCGCATGGCATAGTCCATGGTACCGAAAATGGAGCAGTCGCCCACGCCCTCGATGCGCTTGAGCTCGTCCACGACGTTGACCTGCATGTAGTTGTGCAGGAACACTTCGTCATAACGGCCGTCGGGCGAATAGAGACCGAACACCTGCAGCATGGACGGCGAACGCTTGACCACGCTCACGCCCATCTGGCGCACCGTGTCCGGCAGCTGGGTCTGCGCCAGGTTGACCTTGTTGTTGACGTTGACCAGCGCCATGTTGGGGTCCGTGCCCAGCGAAAAGGTCACGGTAATGGAGCCGGAGCCGGAACCGGAAGAGGCCGTGGACGTCATGTAGAGCATGTTTTCCACGCCGTTGATGTTCACTTCCAGCGGCGCAAGCACCGTCGAGGCGATGGTTTCCGCCGATGCGCCGGGATAGGTGGCCTGCACGTTGACCGTCGGCGGCACCAGTTCGGGATACTGGGCAATGGGCAGGGCCTTCATGGCCAGCGCGCCGACCAGCGTAATCAGAATGGAAATGACCGCCGACAGCACGGGACGGCGGAGGAAGAAATTCGGTTTTGTGGATGCGGCCATGGGCTAACCTTCTTTCTGTGCGGACTGCGTTTCGCCGGACTTGGCGGAAGGCAGTTCGCTCACCTTGGAGCCGGGGCGGGCCTTGAGCAGGCCGGTACTGACGATGCGCTCGCCGTCCTTGAGCCCCTCGTCCACAAGATAGCTCTCGCCGATGCTGTCGCTGATCTTCACGGCGCGCGGCGACACGATGTTCTTGGAATCCACCACCATGACGAACGTCCCCTTCTGGGTGATCATGACGGCGGACTGGGGAATGAGTATGGCGTCCGTCAGCACGTCGCCGTCCATATAAATACGGACGTACTGGCCGGGCATGATTTCATTCTTGCTGTTGGCAAAGCTGGCGCGCGCCTTGATGACGCCCGTATCGGCCTGCACCTGGCTGTCGATGAAGTTCACCTCGCCCGTGCCGTCATACATGCTGCCGTCCAGCAGGCGCAGACGCGCGCTGTAAATATTGTTTTCCGGGCGGCGCAGGCGACCGGCCAGTTCCAGCTGGCGACGGCGCATGTGGTTGGGGGCGGCAATGGAAAAGTCGATGTTCATGGGATCCGTCTGGTTCACATAGGTCAGCAGCGAATTCGGCGAAACCAGATTGCCCACCGTGTAGTTTTCCTTGCTGCTGTACCCCGAAACCGGAGCCACCACCTGGCAGTAATCCAGATTGATTCTGGCTTCGCGCAGGGCCGCGCGGGCGCTGTCGTAGGCCGCGCGCGCGTTGTCCCGTTCCTTCTGGGAAACGGCGTTCTTTTCGTACAGCGGGCGTACGCGCTTCCATTCGCGGGTGGCGCTGTCGAGCTGCGCCTCGGCCTGCTGGACCAGCGCTTCATACTGATCGCGCTCGATCTGGAACAGCTGCTGGCCGGCCTTCACGAAACTGCCTTCCTCATAAAGACGCTTTTCAATGATGCCCTGCACGCGGGCGCGCACCTCCACCGAACGCGAGCCCGAGGCCTGCGCCTGAAATTCGGCGGGCCAGGGCGTGTCCTGTGCCCTGACCGTAAAGATTCCCACGGGCAGGGCCGGAGTCCCCTGCTGTTTCTTATCATCGTCGCCGAAGCCCAGACAGGCCGTCAGAGACAGGCAGCTCGCAAGGATAAGGACTGTAAACAAAGGATGTTTTTTTCCAAGCATGTATTCTCTCCACAAACGTGACGCTGAGCGTCCATGAAAGGGTGGCTGCAAACTATAAACATTAAGCCTTGTCGCCCGTCAAGAAAGCCGCCGAACGGAGCCCGCAAAAGCCCCTCGCAAAAAAGCAAATAATTCCAAGTAGTTGCCATACCGTATATTTTTTCTGCAACTACTTGGAATTATTTACAAAAATTTTTTTCTTTTTTTGCGGTCTTGCGGATGACCGGAAAGACCGGGCCGTTCGACGGGAAAAGCGCTCCGCTCCCGGCATCCGGGAGGCCCCCTAGTCCGGCGCGACCTGCCGCCCCGGACCAGGGCGTGTCAACACTAGAGCAATTTCAGTTTGAAACGCTGCGCGTTGCAAATCATACGGCCTGTCGTTTCGCGGAAAGAACGCGGTTTTCCTGCTCGCTTCGGGCCGGGCGGCGCTGTGCCGCCGCCTCGCATTTCATCTTTTTCAAAGTTGAAACGCCCTAAAAGGTGCAACGCTCTACATGGTCTCGTCGGTATCGCCGTCGATCATGGCCTGGGTACGCCGTGCCTGCCGCGCCGCCATGCGCAGGTACTGCCACCACCAGATGGAATTCTTCAGGACCTGAATCCGGGAATTCTTGTGCCGCTGATCCTTGTCGTCCAGCACCAGCATATCAAGATTGCGCTGTTCGCCGCTCTCGCTGTTATAGGTGACGCGCAAACCGATGGTCGTAATGCCGCGCACCACTTCGGGCGGGTAATAGCTCAGGAGCAGGGCCGTCACTTCGCTGGCCCGGTTGCTGAGGGTGGATTGGGCGGATTCCGCCTCCACCGTCTGGAGCGTGCCGTTAATCAGCAGGTCCGCATTGAGCACGTTGGCCAGATTCAGCTTGACGCGCACGGTCTCCTTGCCGCGCTGGAGCAGACGATAATAGAAGGCTCCCATTTCCTCCGACGCGGCGATGACATAGGTGCCGTCATTGGGCGCGCCGAAAACGGCCATCTGCGCCGTCATGCGGGTTTCTTCGGCGATTTCGCTTTTTTCCTCGGCAATATCCTGCTGATGCTTGGCGACACGTCGCCGGGCCTCGAAATAGATGGCGAACGCCGTCAGCAGCAGGATACCAAAAACAATGAATTGCATAGAAATCTCCTTGCGCGGGCGCCCGCCCGCTGTTGGAAGAACCTCTCCGGGAACGGACACATCCCCCTGACCCGGAGCGGGTCAGGGGGATGTGTCCGTCCGGCCCCGGCGCGTACGCGCGACGCCGACGCGCTTCCGGACGAAAGCGCCGCGTCCGCGACACCGGAGCGGGGCGCGGATGGAGTTCTGTTGTTCAAACCATACGGCCTGTCGTTTCGCGGAAAAAACGCGGTTTTTCCGCTCACT
>CAJMRA010000117.1 GCA_905215675.1 uncultured bacterium
CGTTTCACCTTTGAAAAAGGTGAAACGCGAGGCGGCGGCACAGCGCCGCCCGGCGTTCTGTCTTTTTCAAAGGCAAGCCGCTCCAGGGTTCGTGCCCGCGGGAATCGGAACAGCGGACCCGGCGCCGGGGGCTCTCCGAAAAGGAGCCCGCCGCCGGGCGCTTTCTTCCGGGGCAATGCCACCGATCCACCTACCATCACGAGGCTTTCATGAGCAGCAATGTCGCCCGGCAGCACGCCATTCAGGCCATTACGACCTACAAGGCCGACGCCGCGCCTCTCAACTTTGCGGAAACCAAGCCCACGGACTTTTTCGGCTGCAACGTCTTCAACGACAAGGTGATGCGCGAGCGTCTGCCCAAGGCCGTCTACAAGTCCCTGCACAAAACCATCGCTTTCGGCGAACGCATGGATCCGTCCATTGCGGACACGGTGGCGGCGGTAATGAAGGACTGGGCCATTGAAAAGGGCGCGACGCACTTCACCCATATTTTCTATCCCCTGACGGGGCAGACCGCCGAAAAGCACGACAGCTTCCTGTCGCCCGACGCCTCCGGCGGCGTTATTGCGGAATTTTCCGGTTCCATGCTCATCCGGGGCGAGCCCGACGCCTCGTCCTTCCCCTCCGGCGGGCTGCGTTCCACCTTCGAGGCGCGCGGCTATACCGCCTGGGATGTGACGAGCCCCGCCTATATCATGGAAAACCCCAACGGCACTTTCCTGTGCATCCCCACCATGTTCCTGTCGTGGACGGGCGTGGCGCTGGACAAGAAGACGCCGCTGCTCCGTTCCGGGCAGGCCCTGAACCGCGAAGCCAAGCGCGTGCTCAAGCTCTTCGGCATTGAACCGGAGCTGCCCATTGTGTCCTTCGCCGGTCTGGAGCAGGAATATTTCTGCATAGATCACAATTTCAACTTCGCCCGTCCCGACCTTCAGGTGGCGGGCCGCTCGCTTTTCGGCGCGCGTCCGGCCAAGGGGCAGGAATTCAGCGACCAGTATTTCGGCGTCATCCCGCAGCGCGTGCTGTCCTACATGATGGAAGTCGAGCGGGAACTCTACAAGCTGGCCGTGCCCGTGCGTACCCGCCACAACGAGGTGGCCCCCAGCCAGTACGAAATTGCGCCGCTCTACGAAGTGAGCAACCTGGCGGTGGATCATAACCATATCGTCATGTCCACCCTGCGCAATGTGGCCAAACGCTACGGCCTCAAGTGCCTGCTGCATGAAAAGCCCTTCGCCGGCGTCAACGGATCGGGCAAGCATCTCAACTATTCCATCGGCAACGCGGAACTCGGTTCGCTCTTCGATCCCGGCGAAACCCCGCATGCCAACGCCAAGTTCCTCGTCTTCTGCGCGGCCATGATCCGGGCCGTGCACAAGTTCGGCGGTCTGCTGCGGGCCACCGTGGCCAGCGCCAGCAACGATCACCGCCTCGGCGCCAACGAGGCCCCCCCGGCCATCATGTCCATTTTCCTCGGCGATCAGCTGACGGAGGTGTTCGAGGCCTTCCGCGCCGGTCGCGTGGAGGACGCCGCGGGCGGACGCGGCAAGCGCGCCCTCAATCTGGGCGTGGATACCCTGCCCAGCCTGCCCGCCGATCCCGGCGATCGCAACCGCACCAGCCCCGTGGCCTTTACGGGGAACCGTTTTGAATTCCGCGCGCTGGGCTCCAGCCAGTCGGCGGCGGATTCCATCACCGCGCTCAACGCCATGATGGCCGATTCCCTTGCGCACGCGGCGGACTGGCTGGAACGGGAACTTGCCGCGGGCAAGGATTTCAACGCCGCTCTCCAGAGCTATATCGAGCATGTCATCGAAGAGCACAGCGCCATCATCTTCAACGGCGACGGCTATTCGGACATCTGGCACAAGGAGGCCGCGCGGCGCGGTCTGCCCAACCTGCGCACCACGCCGGAAGCCCTGCCGGAACTGACGCGCCCCGAGGTGATCGAGCTGTACGAATCGCAGCAGGTCATGAACCGCCAGGAACTCAAGGCGCGGCAGGATATCTATCTGGAACAGTACTGCAAGACGCTGCGCACCGAGGCGCGGCTGATGATCCGCATGGCGCGGACCATCATCTTCCCGGCCGGGCTTCGCTATCAGGGCGAACTGGCCTCGACGGCCGCCTCCATGAAGGCCATCGGCAAGGACTTCCGTACCGTGACGCTGGATGCCGTGACGGAACAGCTGCGGGGCCTTCAGGATGCCGTGGGCAGTCTGGAAGCCGTGCTGGCGGGCGCCGATGAAAAGCCGCTGGAAGAACGCGCCGCCTACTACTGCGACAAGGTGCTGCCCGTCATGGGCGAGGCGCGGCGCTATGCGGATCTGCTGGAAACCCGCGTGGCCGACGATCTCTGGTCGCTGCCCAGCTATCAGGAAATCCTGTTCGGAAAGTAGTTGACATAGTGCGGCAATAGGAATACCTTCCAAGAAACACAAGGTGATATGACGATGTTTACTCCTTCCTTCCTCTCTTTCGCATTCGCGGCTTTCTGGTGGCGCACGGGAGAATGCAGGGAGGACGCGCAGGCGTAGTCCTGCGGGCATATCTATGCGTTTCAGGCGCCGTCCTCCCATGGGACGGCGCTTTTTTTATGTCTTCGGCGCGCCGGACGGAAACGGGCCGTCCGGCGGGGAAGAGTTCTTCCCGCCCTGCCGCCGCCCGTCAAAGGAACCGTTACGATGACGCCGCATTGCGTGCCGCAGCCTCTGACGCTGCAACAGTCCGCCCGCTGGTTGCCCGCGGATATGGAAACGCCCATCAGCCTTTTCAAGGGCATGGCGGGATCGGGACATGGCATTTTGCTGGAAAGCGCCGAAGTGGACGGGCGCTGGGGACGTTACAGCGTTCTGGCGTGCGACATGGCGCTGTTTGCCTCCTGCCGCGAGGGGCGCATGTCGCTGGACATACGCGATCCCCGCTGCGCCGCGCTCGCCGATCTGGACGGCACGGACTTTGTATCCGGCCTGCGCAGCCTGTTGCAGCGCCTGACGCTGATTGCGCCTCAGGGCATGGAAACGCCGCCCATTACCCGCGCGCTTTACGGCTGGCTGGGCTTCGGCATGGCCGGGTTGTTCAATCCCAAGCTGGTGTCGGCCATGCCCGCCGCCGAGGCGGAAGGCATGCTGGCCCTGCCGGGGACGGTGCTGGTCTTCGACCATCTTTATAACCGGCTGTGCCAGATCAGCCTGGGCGAGCATCGCGAATTGCGCAGCGGCAGGGACGAGACGGCCGCTTCCGCCGCCGCGGCTCCCTCCGCGGTCACGGCCGAGCCGGACGAGGCGGGCTACAAGGCCAATGTGGAATTGATCAAGGAACTGCTGCGGCAGGGCGAGGCCATTCAGGTCGTGCCGTCGGTACGTTTCTCCACGCCGTACGACGGCGATCCCTTTACGCTCTATCGTCGTCTGCGGCGCATCAACGCTTCGCCCTACATGTTCCACATGGCCCTGCCGGGCATGACCCTGTTCGGCTCGTCGCCGGAAGTCATGGTCCGCTGCACGGCCGGAACCCTGCAGCTTTCGCCCATTGCCGGGACGCGTCGCCGGGGGCGCGACGATCTGGAAGACGCCCGGCTGGCCGCCGAATTGCGTTCCGATCCCAAGGAACAGGCCGAGCATGTGATGCTGGTCGATCTCGGACGCAACGATCTCGGGCGCGTGGCGCGGCCCGGCAGCGTCCGGGTGGAGCGGTATATGGATGTGGAGCGTTTCTCCCATGTCATGCACCTGACCAGCAGCGTGACTGCGCGTCTGGCCGACGGGCTGGACGCCGTTGACGTGCTGGCTTCGGCCTTCCCGGCGGGGACGGTCAGCGGCGCTCCCAAGTTGCGGGCCATGGAAATCATCCGTTCCGTGGAGGGACGCGGACGCGGCCCCTATGCCGGGTGCATCGGCTGGATCGGTCTGGATCACGAAAGCGTCAATCTTGATATGGGTATAGCCATCCGCAGCATGTGGCAGAAAGAGGGTACGCTCTTCTGGCAGGCCGGCGGGGGTATCGTGCATGATTCCGACCCGGAACTGGAATGGAAGGAAGTCTGCAACAAGTCGGCCGTCATGCGCCTTGCGCTGGAAGGGGAGGACCCGCACCATGTTTTTGCTCATAGATAATTACGATTCCTTTACCTATAACCTTGTGCAGGCGTTTTACGAGCTGGGCCGGGAGCCCGTGGTGCTCAAGAACGACGACCCCGCGGTGCTGGAGCTGGCCGAAAGCGACAAGCTGGAAATGGTCTGCCTGTCGCCCGGGCCGGGACATCCCGCCGCCGCCGGTCTGTGCCCCGAATTCCTGAAGCGTCTTGATCCGCGCGTGCCGGTACTGGGCGTCTGCCTCGGGCATCAGCTGCTGGGCCTTCATGCCGGGGCCGTGGTGGAGGTGGGGCCCTGCATCATGCACGGCAAGCAGTCCGACATCGTTCATGACGGGACGGGCCTGTTTGCCGGTCTGCCCAATCCCATGCGCGTGGGGCGGTATCATTCGCTGGTCGTGCGCGCCGAGGATGCGGACGCCAATCCGTTGCTCACGGTGACGGCCCGCGGACCGGAAGGCGAGGTCATGGCCCTGCGCTACAACGATCGTCCCTGGGTCGGCGTGCAGTTTCATCCCGAGTCCGTCCTGACGCCCGACGGTCTGCGCCTGCTGGGCAATTTCCCCGAAATGGCGACCGAGGGCGCGGCGGCCGACATCGCCGCCATCCTTGATCGTCTGGCGCGCCGGGAGGACCTGACGGCGGTCATGGCCTCCACGGCCTTTTCCGCCCTGATGGACGGCCGTCTGACGGCGGCGCAGGCGGGCGCCCTGCTCATGGGACTGCGCATGAAAGGGGAAAGCGCGCTGGAGCTGGCGCACGCCACCCGCGCGGCGCTGGCGCGCTCGGTGCGTGTGGACGGTATTCCCGGGGATTGCATCGACGTTGTCGGCACGGGCGGCGACGGCCGGCACAGTTTCAACTGCTCCACGGTCTCATCCCTGACGCTGGCGGGCATGGGCTACAAGGTGGCCAAGCACGGCAATCGGGCCGTATCTTCTTCCTGCGGCAGCGCCGACGCGCTGGAAGCGTTGGGTATCGGTCTGGATACGGACCCGGCCGCGGTGGCGGAAATGGTGGAAAAGCGCAATTTTGCCTTTCTCTTCGCACCCTGCTTTCATCCGGCGTTCAAGAACATCGGCCCGCTGCGCAAGGAGCTGGGTATCCGTACCCTGTTCAACCTGCTTGGTCCCATGATCAATCCCGCGCGCCCCAACCACTTGTTGATGGGGGTGGCGCGTCCCGAGCTGGTTCCGCTGGCGGCGGCGACGCTGGCCCAGTCTCCCCTGCGGCGGGCGGCCGTGGTGTGCGGCGCGGGCGGCTATGACGAAGTGACGCCCATCGGCCCTGCGGATGTGCTGCTGCTCAATGACGGCAAGATTTCGCCCCTGCCTCTGGATCCCGCGGATTACGGCATACGGCCGTGCCGGGAGGAAGACCTGGCCGTACGCGACAAGAGCGAGGCCGTGGCCGTGGTGCGCGAACTGCTGGAAGGTCGCGGCAAGCAGGCCATGCTGGATATGGTGACGCTCAATGTGGCGCTGGGCATCTTCCTGCTGGAAGAGGACATGGACATGGCGCTGTGCATGGCGCGCGCCCGCGAAGCTGTCATGGCCGGCGCGGGGAGGAGGGTCATCAATGCTGCTTGAGCGCTTTCGCACGGCAAAGCGGGATGAGCTTGAGGCGTTGCGCTCGCTGGCGGCGCGGCATGCCCTGCCCGCGCCCCGGGAAGGCGTCCGGCCCGATTTCCGGGCGGCGCTGCGCCGGGATGCTTCCGGGCTTCCGGCGGTGATTGCCGAATACAAGAGGGCGTCGCCGTCGCGGGGCGTCATCCGGGAGGACATGGACGCGGCCGAAGCCGCGCGCCGTTATGCGGACGGCGGCGCGGCGGCCCTCTCCATCCTGACGGAAGAACGCTACTTCAAGGGCTCCCTGACCTATCTGGACGAAGCGGCCGCCGCGCTCGGCGAGCATCGTCCACCCCTGCTGCGCAAGGATTTCATTTTTGAGCCCCTGCAGGTGACGGCCACGGCGGCCACGGCGGCGTCGGCGCTGCTGCTGATTGTCCGCCTGACCCCGGAAGCCGGGCTGCTGCGGGACCTGCGCGAACAGGCCGAGAGCTTCGGCATGCAGGCCGTGGTGGAAGTCTTTGACGCGGAGGATCTGGAACTGGCCCGCCGGAGCGGCGCGCGCGTCATTCAGGTCAACGCGCGGGATCTGGAGACGTTCGCCGTGGACGTCAATGCCGGTCTTGAGCTTATCCGCCGGTATCCGCCGCTCGGGGAAGAACGCTGGATTGCCGCCAGCGGCCTGTCTCGCACGGAACATTTGCGGGCGGCGGCCGAAGTCGGTTATGATGCGGTGCTGATTGGAACGGCGCTCATGGAGCAGGGAGACCCCGGCGCCGCGCTGCGGGCCCTGCTGCGCGCCTAGAGGGTTGGAAACGCGCAGCGTTTCAAACTGAAATTGCTCTGGCGCGGCGGAGTCCGGGTTGCCCCGGAGCCGCTTTGCAACTCCGTTCCGTAAACAAAGGAGCCGTCATGCTGGTAAAGATCTGTGGTCTTAAACGCGCCGAAGACGTACGGGAAGCCGTCGAACTGGGGGTGGATTTTTGCGGATTCATCTTTCATCCGCAAAGTCCCCGGGCCATTGCTCCGGCACGGGCCGCAGAGCTGGACAGCGGCGACTGCCGCAGGGTGGGCGTCTTTGTGGAGCAGGGCTCCGAGGAGATACTGGGCGTCATGGACGCGGCGCGTCTGGATTTTGCCCAGTTGCACGGGCGGCAGAGCGTGGACTGCGCCCTGCGGATCGGCGCGGAGAAAGTGATCCGGGTGCTGTGGCCCGAGCGCTTTGCATCCGTGAGCGCCTTGCAGGCCGAGATAGATCGGCATGCGCGGGCCTGCGCCTGGTATCTTCTGGATGCGGGCAAGCGGGGCGGCGGCAGCGGGCGTCACCTGGACTGGGATTCCCTACGGGAGCTTCGTTTCCCGCACCCCTGGCTGCTGGCCGGAGGTCTGAGCGCGGCCACGCTGCCCGCAGCGCTGCAATCCTGCCGCCCCGACGGCGTGGATTTGAATTCCGGCATCGAGGTGGCCCCCGGCGTGAAGGACGTCGACCGCCTGCGCGAGGCCGTACTGACGGCCAGAGCATGACGCGGCCGATGTGTCTGCGGACACTAGAGCACTTTGAGTTTGAAACGCTGCGCGTTTCAAACCATACGGCCTGTCGTTTCGCGGAAA